>DASQVL010000595.1:0-10525 GCA_035640795.1 Crenalkalicoccus sp.
CGATATTCCTGCTCGCTCATGTCGACCGTCCGGCGCTGGCCGTCCGGGGAGACCAGCGTCACCCGTACCGTCCTGGGACGACCGCCGCGGATGTTGCCCGACTCGCTCATGCTCGATCTCCTCTCGATCTTGGTCTTGCGCCCGATCTTGATCTTGCGCCCTGCCGCTGCCGCCCGGCGGCGCAGCGTGCATCCGCGTATGGCCGGCTGCGGCAGTTCCTCCCCTGCGGCGACACGGCCCGGCCGTGCGCGGGCTGCCCAGCCATCAGGCGACGCACCCGGGGCTGCGGTCGCCCGTGCGCCGACCAGCGTCGGCGCGGGCGGACAGCGGAAGCGGAGCGGGCAGGTCGCTGACGGGAAGTACGCGTCCTCGCCCCGGAGTCGAGGAATGGGGCGGCCGGCTGCCCCCGGCCCGGTTGAAGGATGGCGCGACACCTCGGCGCCGCCACCCGTGCAGCCCCTAAGGGCTTCCCCCAGGCATGCGGGTCGCGTCGGATGGCGGCGGGCCACCCGGCGATGCTGCCGGCCGACATCAGCGCATCCAACACCGGGACATGCTGATCATGGCGTCGCTCTCCACCGGCAGCGGGCGCCATGGCGCGTTCGGAGATGCTGGACCTCCGCCACCTTCGTCTCTTCCGTCCCGTTGCGTCCGCCTGCCAGGCGAAATCACGTCCTCTCGTCCCGACCTCGAACCGTCCCGGCACACGAAGCGGAGGGTATGACGCGGTGGCCAGCCGCCGCCCTGACCTGGATCAGCTTTGCCGCGGCTTCGCCGGACCGGCGCCGAATCCTACGGACGACCCGGCGCACCAATTCATGCGATGCGACGATGCGCATCGCCCACCGGCGCAGACTGGTTCGGACAGCGCCACCGGCCCGGCAGAGCTTGCACGGAGGCGCCGGGAAGCTGAGGCGCGCAGCAGCGCGAAATGGCCGCAGCCGACATCCATGCATGTGCCTGGGTGCAATGCCCGGGTGAAGAATGACATCCGGTCGTCACGGAAGCCGCCTTCGCATGCTGTCGCGAGGGTCGAGTTCCACCCTTCCCGCATCGCGGTGCGGAAACGACCTAGTGTCCGGTATCGCTGTTGCGGCACGCCGCAACAGCGATGCTGCAGCCCGCTGCTGACGCACAGGAACGCCGCATCGGCATGCCAGGTTTCGCAAGCCTCTTCCGCAAACCCCTGTGGCAGATCAGCGCGACGCCACGGACCCCGGGCCGCACACATGACCCGGTCCAATTCGTCGGCACGGCCGATGATTGCCCCGGCAAATGGCAGCCGAGATTGCTGGCGCTGTGCGGCGTAATTGCGACTTCCTGTCGCAGCCCCGCCACTCCGAACGGCCGCATCGGATCGCAAACGCCCCTAGGGTCCGACCGAAGTGCATCCCTCGTCGCGTGGCGCATTATCGCCGCACACGAACGCCCGCGGTCTGGCCAGTCCTCAATTCGCGTCCGGCATCGGCTGCGCACCCCCCCTGCAGCCGCTCCCGGCGTGAAGGCCGTCCGACAGGATCCGGGCCAACGCAGGGAGAAACATCGCATGCCGACCAGCCTGGCAGTGTCCCATCCGGGGCAAAGTTCCAGTCACGTCCCGAGATGGGACGACGATGCGCGCTGCACCGTCGCCGAGATCCTGGGCGGAATGATCGTGGTCTACCCGGAGGAACCGGGCCACCGGACCGATGCGCTTGATCGGAGAGAGGCCCTGCTCGCGCAGCGCGAGACGCTGCTGCTGGAGGGCGAGCACCGTCTCAAGAACAGCCTGCAGCTCATCTCGAGCGTGCTCGAACTGCAGGCGAGGGACATCGCCGACCCGGCGCTGCGCGAGGGATTCCTGCAGGCGAGCCGGCGCGTCAGGATCCTGGCGCGGATTCACGAGCGGCTCCACGGCCTGCGGCAGGCCGGCAAGGTCGACCTCGCCGTCTATCTCAGGAAGCTCTGCGTCGATCTTGTCGAGTCGCTGGCGCTTTCCGAGGAGCAACCGATCGAGGTGGAGACGGCCGATGCCGCGGTGCCGGCCGACCAGGCCGTCCGGCTCGGGCTCATCCTCAATGAGCTGATCATCAACGCAATGAAGCACGGTCAGCGGGGCGGGTCTTCCGCACGCGTGCGCGTCCGCCTGTCCCGCCACGCCGAGGGCGCGATGCGGCTCTCGGTGGCGGACCAGGGGGACGGGCTGCCCGAGGGCTTCGATCCGTCGAAGAGTGGCGGCCTCGGCATGCGGCTTGTGCAGGGCCTGGTTCACACGCTGGGAGCGCGGCTGGAGACCGAGTGCGGCGGCCGCGGCGCCCGCTTCACGGTCCTGCTTCCGGCCGCCTCGCCGCAAGGCCGAGGTGGCGTCGCGCCCGGCAGGGCCGGAGGTGACGCGCCATGCGCGTAGCTCCGATCGCATCTGCGCGCGCGACCGCGCCGCCGCACCTGCGCGATGGGACCGATCGGGCCGCGCACGCCACCGTAGCGCGGCCGACGCGCACGGCCGCACCGGGGGCGCGGGCAACGCCCACGCTGGTCGGGACCTGGCATGGCGAGGACCAGGCCGTGCCGGGCCGGCGACCCGGCTCGGGGCCGCTGGAGGCGCTGGAGTCCGTCGCGATGCTCGTCCCGTTCCGTCGTGGGCAGAAGATCTACGACGAGAGGGATCCCGTCGAACGCTGGTACCGCGTCGCCAGGGGCGCGGCGAAGGAGTACGCGCTGCTCGCGGATGGCCGGCAGCAGATCGTGGACTTCCTGTTGCCGGGCGACATCTTCGGCTTCGGCGCCCATGACGAGCACCACTTCACCGCCGAGGTCGTGGCCAAGGGCACTGTCCTGGCGCGCTATCCGCGCCGGGAGGTCGAGACGCTCGCCGAACGCGACCCGCGGCTCGGCAGGCTGCTGCGCGAGATCGCCTTCGAGGCCGCCGCCCGCTCGCAGACCCGGATGCTCGCCCTCGCCCGGATGCGCGCGCCGCAGCGGGTCGGTGCGTTCCTGCTGGAAATGGCGGGGCGCCTGTCGGCCGAGTCCGCGGAGGGGATCGCCCTGCCGATGTCGCGCTATGACATCGCGGATTATCTCGGCCTTTCGGCCGAGGCGGTGAGTCGCTCCTTCACCAAGCTCAAGCGCTGCGGCGTGATCAGGCTCTCCGGCACGCGCCGGGTCCGGATCCTCGACCGCACGGCTCTCGAATGGGAGTGAGCGGCGGCGGCCACCGCATTTCGACCCCGCGGGCAAAAAAAGGGCCCCTCCCGGTCAGGGAGGGGCCGAGTTAGCCGGTCAAAATGGGGGGGACCGGCTGCGGGAGGAACAGGGGGAACCTAACCGCGCGCCGCGGGTCCGCGGAATCGGACGAAGGGAAGGTCGGACCGTCGGGATGGAAGGGACACCCTATACTCGGGGCTAACCGCGCTCAGACCCCCAAGGGTCGAGCTTCAGCCGGTCCGCCATGCGCGCGAGCTCGGGCAGCGAGGCGGCGCGCATTTTCCGCATCACCTGGCCGCGATGGACCTTCACCGTGATTTCGCTGATGCCAAGGTCGGCGGCGATCTGCTTGTTGAGCCGCCCCGTCACCACCAGCGTCATGACCTCACGCTCGCGCGCGGTCAGGGTCTCGAAGCGGGCGCGAAGCCCCGCCATCGCCCTCTCCTGCCCGAGCCATTCGCGGTCGCGCTCGAGGGCGAGCTGGACCGCGTCGAGCAGGTCCTGGTCGCGGAATGGCTTGGTCAGGAACTCGACCGCCCCTCCCTTCATCGCCTGCACGGACATCGGGATGTCGCCATGGCCGGTGACGAAGATGATGGGGATGCGCACCTCCGCCGACGCGAGGTGGCGCTGCAGGTCGAGCCCGCTCTGCCCGGGCAGCCTGACGTCCAGCACCAGGCAGGCCGGCCCGTCCGGACGACCGGCATCCAGGAAGTCGCCCACCGAGGCGAGCAGCTTCACCTCGAAGCCGACGGACCGGAGCAGGCCGCCCAGCGCCTCCCGGACCGCCGGATCGTCGTCGATCACGACGACGGTGACCGGCAGATCGCTCATCCTCGGCGCCCGTCTGCGGGAAACAGCCCGCCCCAATTCACGCCCGGCGCGCGGCCCACCCCGGCGCATCCGAGCCGCGGGAGGCAACCAGCGCGGCACTCATGACGCGGCACGGGCATTCCTGAGGGACCCCTGTCGCCGTTGCCGACCGATGTCTGGCATTCGACTATACGGCGCAACCGGCGCGGAGACCAAGCGCTTCGCGGCGGCCATGGGAGGCCGCGATCCCGCGGACCGCGAGGCCTGTCCATGCCGATCCGATGCCCCGGCAGGCGCCCGCTCCCCGGTCCGGACCCGGACCCTCGCGCAGCTGCAGCTGATTCGGATGCTGCAGGGCCTGACGCCGGCCTTCGGCTCCCTGAACGGTGCCGGGTTGGCCCGGCCGAAATGACCGTACCCGGCCAGCGTGGCCAGGTGACGCAGTTGCTGAGGGCTGGGCAAGTGCATCGACTCGCTCGATCGAAGTTGTGCCGACTATTCATTTGGCAAGGCGGCGGCGCTTCGCCCAGCATCTCCTCACGCGCCCATCCCGGCGCGGCACAAAGGCGGGGGACGCGATGCTTCCCAGGATCGACCGACTACAGGTGGAAACCGGGATTCCCCGGACGCCCGGTGCGGTATGGGCCAGGGTCCACTTATCGGGGCCCGTGTGGCGACCCAACTCGGGCGCAGGTGCCGCCGAGGGCTGCCGGCCCGGGACATCGCCGGCTCGGCGGGGCTGGAACTCGCTGTCTGCTTCTCATCAGGGCGCACCCCTCCTGTCGTTTCCCGCCCCATCCGCCGCGAACCGCCCTGACGCCGGCGCTGGCGCTGCCCGTAGCCGATCGATGAGCCACGGCACCTCCGCGAACAGCCGCCGCGGGACCGCCACCTCCGCCACCTGGAACGTGGCGTAGCGGCCATGTCCCACGACCTTGGCATCAGGATGTCACAGCCCGCTTCGGGCGAGATCGTCCTGGAGAAGTTGACCGACGCGCTCATGCGGACCGCGATCGAGCAGGCGGGTGCGGAGCGAGGCATGTTGATCCTGTCGCGCGGGGGCGAGCCGCGGATCGTAGCGGAAGCCACGACCGAGGGTGACGACGTCCTCGTGCGCCTGGCGGACGAGCCCGCGGCGGCGACCGCGCTGCCCACCTCCATCCTCCACTACGTCCTGCGCACGCGGGAGGGCGTCATCTTCGACGACGCCTCGGCGGAGAGCCCCTTTCCGGGCGATCCGTATATCCGCCTGCGCCGGGTGCGCTCGGTCCTCTGCCTGCCACTGATGAACTGCGCCGCGCTCAGCGGGGTGCTCTACCTCGAGAACAACCTGGCGCCGCGCGTCTTCGCGCCGGCCCGGACCGCGGTGCTGAAGCTGCTCGCCTTGCAGGCCGCGATCACGCTGGAGAATACCCGTCTGTACCGCGACCTGGCGGAACGCGAAGCACGGATGCGGCGCCTCGTCGATGCCGGCATCATCGGGATCTTCATCTGGGACTTTGACGGTCGGATTCTGGAGGCCAATGACACGTTTCTCCGGATTGTGGGCTACGACCGGGAGGATCTCGCCGCCGGGCGCCTGCGGTGGACCGACCTGACGCCGCAGGAATGGCGCGACCAGGACGTGCAGCGGTGGATACCGGTCCACAGGATGACCGGGCGCCTGCCACCGATCGAGAAGGAGTACGTCCGCAAGGACGGCAGCCGCGTGCCGGTGCTGATCGGCGCCGCGACCTTCGAGGAGACCGGGACCCAGGGCGTTGCCTTCGTGCTCGATCTCACCGAGCACAAGCAGGCGCAACAGGCGCTCCGCGAGAGCGAGGAGCAATGGAAGGCGGTCTTCGAGAACAACCCGACGATGTACTTCATCCTGGATGCCGCCGGCACCATCACCTCGGTGAATCCCTATGGTGCCGAGCATCTCGGCTACACCTTCGAGGACCTGATCGGCCGTCCCGCGCGGATCCTGTTCCATGAGGCCGACCGGGAGGACGTCGAGAGGCATACGGCCACCTGCATCGAACAGCTCGGCCAGACCATGAGCTGGGAGGCGCGCAAGCTCCGCAAGGACGGCGAGATAATCTGGGTTCGCGAGACGGCCAGAGCGATGCTGATCAAGCAGCGTCCCTCCGTCCTGATCGTGTGCGAGGACATCACCGAGGGCAAACGCGCCGCCGAGGCCTTGCGCGAGGTGCAGACAGAGCTGGCCCACGCGAACCGCGTGGCCACCCTGGGGCAGCTCACTGCCTCGATGGCCCACGAGCTCAGGCAGCCGATCGGCGCGACGGTGAGCAACGCCCAGGCCGCGCTGCGCTGGCTGGGCGCCCGGTCGCCCAATCTGGAGGAGGCGCGGCAGGCGCTCGGTCGCATCATCCGGGACGCCAACCGCGCCGGCGACGTGATCGGCCGCATCCGCGCCCTCGTCGAGAAGGCGCCGCCGCGGCGGGACGTCGTTTCGTTGAACGAGGCGATCCTCGAGGTGGTGGGCCTGGTCCAGAGCGAGGCCGTGAAGCACCGGGTCGCGCTGCGGACGCGGCTGGCGGAGGGCCTGCCGCCGGTCCGGGGGGACCGGGTCCAGCTGCAGCAGGTGGTGCTGAACCTGGTCGTCAACGGCGTCGAGGCGATGCACGGCGTCGCCGAGGGAGTGCCGCGCGACCTGCTGGTCCGCACCGCGCCGGCCGCCTCGGGCGAGGGCGTGCTGGTCGCCGTGCTGGATTCCGGCCCGGGCGTGAACGTGGCGGAGACCGAGCGGCTGTTCGAGGCCTTCCACACGACCAAGCCCGGCGGCCTGGGCATGGGCCTCTCCATCTGCCGCTCGATCGTCGAGGCGCATGGCGGACGCCTGTGGGCGGGGGCCAACTCGCCGCGCGGCGCCGTCTTCCAGTTCGAGCTTCCGGCCGAAGGGGGGATGGACGCCCGTGCGGCATGAGCGGCGCCGCGGCCACCCTGGCCGGAAGTTGCAGAGCGCCTATACGATGGTATAACGATCCAACGCCTTTTCCGGCTTTTAAACTGTCCTTCCCCCTTCGATGTCGAGGGTGGCAGGCCCCGGCGGCGTGAATCGGGGCATCGGCGGCGTTGAGGAAGGGGCACGCACCTGATCGCGGTCGTGGACGATGACGGATCGGTGCTCGAGGCCCTCAAGAGTCTCGTAAGGTCGCTCGGCTTCGAGGTCGAGGCCTTTGCGTCGGCGCAGGAATTCCTGGATTCGCCGAATCTCCCGCGGACGACCTGCCTGATCGCGGACGTCAACATGCCGGGGATGAGCGGGCTCGAGCTGCACCGCCAGCTTGCCGCATCGGGCCACGACATCCCGACGGTCCTGATCACCGCCTACCCGGACGACCGCGGCCGGACGCGCGCGCTCGGCGCCGGCGTGGCCTGCTATCTCAGGAAGCCCTTCGGCGAGGAGGAGCTCCTCGCCTGCATCCGCGTCTGCCTGACGAAGGCTGAGCTTCCACCGTAGGGGGCCCCGGTGCCGGCCGCTGCCAGGCAGAAGGCACGCCGCGGCGCGCATGGCAACCGGCGCCGCGCGAGGCACGCGCCCGGAGGCGTGGCCCGGTCCGGTATTGCACCGGCGTATAGGGTCTCCCCTCGCCACCGGTGAGCTATCCGTCCTCCCGGCCAATGTCCCGGACGGCGGCGCGCCGCCATAATGCTTCGCCGGGCCTCCGGGTGTCTGGACAATGCGGCGGCGCACCGGCCGGGGCGCGATCGCGCCTCAAGGCGCGGCGTCCTTCCTGCACCGCTCGGCTCGCATCGCTCCGAAGGTGAAGCATGGAACAGAGTGCCATTGGCGCGTCCGGCCTGACCACCTCGCGCATCGGCGAGGTCGAGGGCTGGCACCTCGACGAGGCGAGCCGGCAGGAGATCGACGCCATCCTGCAGCGCTGCATTGCCGACTTGGTGTCGCCCGCTTTCACGGCGCCGCCGCAGAGCCGGGGCTCTCGGCGGCGTGACCCGAAGCCGCGGGGCCCGGCGCGCGGCTGAGGGGTCGATCCTGCTGCCGCGGCGCGGCCGGGCCGCTGAGTTCCCGCAACAGGAGTTCGACCCTGGCAACAGAGAGTGATTGGAATTGTGCAGTGCAGCATCCAGCTTGGTGCCGGGTTTGGGGAGGAATTGCGGGAGCTTCCTCCATGTCCATCGCTGCCCTCTTACCGGCCCTGCCGGTCCTGATAGCCACGATTCCAGCCCTCGCGGCCCCCCGATACCTGGAGGCGCGGGTGGGAGACCTGCCATGCGCGCCTTTCAACTCATGAGGTCCGGCACTGCGGGCGAGCCGCCCGTGCCGGGGTACAGCCCCGCGGCCTCGGATGGACCCGCGGAACCGGCCCGTCGTTCGGCCATCCCCGCGCGCCCCCGCCCTGCCCTGCGCGCGGCGGCCGGGGCGGCGCCGGTGCCCGTCACCCTCGCCCTGCAGGGTGGCGGCGCGCTCGGCGCCTTCTCCTGGGGTGTGCTGGACCGCCTGCTGGAGGAGCGGCGGCTCGACATCGCCGTGGTCAGTGGGGCGAGCGCCGGGGCGATGAACGCCGCCATGCTGGTGCAGGGCCTCGCCACCGGTGGCCCCGCCCAGGCCCGGCACCTGCTCGAAGCCTTCTGGCGCCGCGTCGCCGTCACGGCAGGCTCGCTCGACCTTGGGCGCGTGGACTGGCTCGGCGCCCTCGGCGGGATGTTCGGCCCGATCGCCAGCGCATTCGGGCACGCAACCATCAGCGCCCTCCCGCCCGGCATGAACCCGCTGCGCGGCGTGCTCGACGGGCTGTTCGACCCGTCCGCCTTCGGCAAGCGCGGCGCGCCCACCCTGATCGTCTCGGCCACCCGGGTGCGCACCGGGGAGGCACGGCTGTTCCGCGATTCCGAGGTGACGACCGAGGTTCTGCTCGCCTCGGCCTGCCTGCCGCAGCTCTTCGCGCCGGTGGACATCGAGGGCGAGCCTTACTGGGATGGCGGCTATGCCTCGAACCCGCCGCTGCGGCCCCTGATCGAGGCCGGGGCGCCGGCGGATGTCATCCTGATCCGCACCACGCCGGCGGAGCGGCCCGAGCCGCCCCACGGCACCGCCGACATCCGGGAGCGGGCCGCGGAGATCGCCTTCGGCACGGCGCTCCGCCAGGAATTGCGGTCGCTGGCGGTCGCCCAGCGGCTGCTGGCCGAACTGCCCGCGCCCCCGCCCCCGGGCAGCGCGCTGGCGCGGCTGCGCGAGGCCCGGCTGCACCTGATCGGCGCCGAGGAGGCGTTCCGCGCCCTGCCGAGGGGCAGCGCGCTGAACGCCAACTGGGATGCCCTCCGCCGGCTGCGGGACCTCGGGCGCGAGAGGGCCGGGCATTGGCTCGGCGAGAACCTCGACGCGGTCGGGCGGCGCCCGACGCTCGACCTCGAGGGGTTCGCCAGCGCCCTTGAGGATCTGGCGTCCTCCCGTTCCGTACGCCGCCAGGGAGCAGCGCGATGAGGCGTCCGCCCGTGCATCGCCTCGGCATCATGCTGATCGCCGCCCTGGCGGCCGCGGCGCCTTCCATGTCCCGCGCGCAAACCGCCCCGATCCCGGTGGAGGTGACCAAGGTGCAGGCGGCCGATGTGCCCCTCACCGTGCAGGGAATCGGCACAGTGCAGGCCTTCAACACGGTGACGGTGCGCGCGCAGGTCACCGGCGTGCTGCAGCAGGTCCGCTTCACCGAAGGCCAGGCCGTCAAGGCGGGCGATGTGCTGGCGCAGATCGACCCGCGCCCGTTCAAGGCCGCGCTCGACCAAGCGGTCGCCAAGAAGGCGCAGGACGAGGCGCAGCTGCAGAACGCTCGCCTGGACCTGCAGCGCTTCCTGGGCATCGGCGAGTTCGCCTCGCGCCAGACGGATGACACGCAGCGGACGCTGGTCGACCAGCTGCAGGCGCAGGTGCAGGGCGACCAGGCCACCATCGACAACGCCCAGGTCCAGCTCGGCTACACCACCCTGGCCTCGCCGGTCGACGGCATCACCGGCATCCGACTGATGGACCAGGGCAACCTGATCCTCGCCCCCAACGCGACCCCCATCGTCGTCGTCACCCAGATCCGGCCGATCTCCGTGATCTTCTCCCTGCCGTCCGAAAACCTGGTCGAGGTCCGACAGGCCATGGCCAAGGGCGGCGCGCCGCTGCGCGTCACCGTGCAGGAGCGCCCGAGCGGACGGCCGCTCGGTGAGGGAACGCTGCTCCTGATGAACAACCAGATCGACAGCACGACCGGGCAGCTGCAGCTGAAGGCCACGCTGCCGAACGAAAACGGCCTGCTCTGGCCGGGGCAGTTCGTCACCGTCCAGCTCCTGGTCAGGGTCGATCATGACGTGCCCACGGTCCCCTCCACCGCGATCCAGCGCGGGCCGGACGGGTACTGGGTCTATGTGGTCAAGCCCGACCAGACCGTCGCGGCGCAGCCGGTGCGGGTGAGCCGCATGACCAGCACCGCCGTGCTGGAGGGCGGCACGCTGCCGCCCGGCACCATGGTGGTGAGCGGCGGGCAGTACCGGCTCACGCCCGGGGCGCGCATCACGGTCG
>DASQVL010000596.1:0-6075 GCA_035640795.1 Crenalkalicoccus sp.
CCTCCCGCAGCGCCTTCGCCTCGTACCGCGTCGGCGGCCAGCCCTCCGGCCGCGCCGCCGCCGGCGGCGGCAGCTCGAACAGCGCCGACCCCGCGAACACCTCCGCCACCCAGGCCTGGTAGGTCGGATCGTCGCTGGCGATGCGCCACGCCGCGCCCGGCCGCAGCACCCGTGCCACCGCCGGCAGCATCGCCGGGTGCACGAAGCGCCGCTTGGCGTGGCGCACCTTCGGCCAGGGATCCGGGAACAGCAGGAACAGCAGGTCCAGCGAGGCCTCCGGCAGCAGCGCCAGCAGCCTGCGCGCATCCTCCGGCCAGATCCGGAGGTTGGGCGGCAGCGGGGCCGTGGCCTCGCCCCCCTCCGGCACCAGCCGGCCGAGCAGCGAGCAGAGCCCGTTCTCGAACACCTCCGCCGCCATCAGCCCGGCCTCGGGATGCGCGGCCATCTGCGCCAGGGCGTGCTCGCCCCCGCCGAAGCCGACCTCCAGCCACAGCGCGGAGACCGGCGCGCCGAAGGCCGCGCGCGGATCGGCGGCGGCTTCCGGCGGGAGGCGGAGCCGCGGCAGCGTCTCCGCCAGCAGCCTCTGCTGCCGCGGCCGCAACGGATGGCCGCGGCGGCGGCCATAGAGCCGGTCCGGGACCCCGCCCGGCGCCGTCACCGCCGCTCAGCGCCCGAAGGCGCGCTTCAGCTCCGGCACCAGGTCGGTCCGTTCCCAGGTGAAGGTGCCCCGCTCCTCGTCCGGCGTGCGGCCGAAATGGCCATAGGCGCTGGTCACGGCGTAGATCGGCCGGTTCAGGTGCAGGTGCTCCCGGATGCCGCGCGGCGAGAGGTTCACCAGCTCGTTCACCACCCGCGCCAGCTTCACCTCGTCGATGTCCCGCCCCGTCCCGTGCAGGTCGAAATAGACGGAGAGCGGCTTGGGGACGCCGATCGCGTAGCTCACCTGGATGGTGCAGCGGTCGGCAAGCCCGGCCGCCACCACGTTCTTGGCGAGATACCGGCAGGCATAGGCGGCCGAGCGGTCCACCTTCGTCGGGTCCTTGCCGGAGAAGGCGCCGCCGCCATGCGGCGCCGCGCCGCCATAGGTATCCACGATGATCTTGCGGCCGGTCAGCCCGCAATCGCCGTCCGGGCCGCCGACCACGAACTTGCCCGTGGGGTTCACGTAGAACTCGCCCTCCGGGCACATCCAGCCGCGCGGAAGTGAGCTTTCCACGATCGGCCAGAGCATGCGCTTGATCTCCGCCTGCTCCATCCCCTCCACATGCTGGGTGGAGACGACGATGGAGGTCGCCGAGACCGGGAGGCCATCCACGTAGCGCAGCGCCACCTGGCTCTTGGCGTCGGGCAGCAGGCCCCTCACCATCGGGTCGCTGTTCCGCCGCATCTCGCTGATCCGGCGCAGGATCAGGTGGGCGTAGTAGATCGGCGCCGGCATCAGCTCCGGCGTCTCCCGGCAGGCATAGCCGAACATGATGCCCTGGTCGCCGGCGCCCTCATCCTTGTTGCCGGCGGCGTCCACCCCCTGCGCGATGTCGGCGGACTGGGCGTGCAGGTGGCATTCCACCTCGGCGTGCTGCCAGTGGAAGCCCTCCTGCTCGTAGCCGATGTCGTGCACCGCCAGGCGCGCGCGGTGGATCAGGAGGTCCGGCGTGATGCTGTCCGGCCCGCGCGTCTCGCCGGCCAGGATGATGCGGTTGGTCGTCACCAGCGTCTCGCAGGCGACCCGCGCATAGGGGTCGGCCTCGAGGAAGGTGTCGAGCACCGTGTCGCTGATGCGGTCGGCCACCTTGTCCGGATGGCCCTCGGAGACGCTCTCCGAGGTGAACAGGTACTCGCCGCGATCACGCATGATGGGTCTCCCGCATGGCGTGGTTCGTCCTCTTGTCGCGGAGAGCCCAGCCGCCCCGCCCGAAGCGGCGCTCTGTTGCAAAACCGGGGCAGAGGGTCAAGGCGAAGCCGCGCGAGCCGCCCGGCCCGCTCACGCCATCCCCCCTCACGCAATGCCGAGGACGTGCTTCATGTCGTAGAGGCCGGGCGGCCGCCCGTGCAGCCAGAGCGCGGCGCGCACCGCCCCCGTGGCGTAGACCCGGCGGTCGAAGCTCCGGTGCGTCAGCGCGATGTGCTCGGAGGCGCCGGCGAAGAGCAGCGTGTGCTCGCCCACCACCTGGCCGCCGCGGAGCGCGGCGAAGCCCACCGCGCCGGTCCGCCTGGCGCCGAAATGCCCGTCCCGCCCGCTCTCCGTCCCCGCCGCCTCCAGCGTGGTGCGCCGCCCGCGCGCGACCGCCCGGCCGAGGGCGAGCGCGGTGCCGGAGGGCGCATCCACCTTCTGGCGGTGGTGCATCTCCAGCACCTCGGCGTCGTACTGTTCGGCCGGCAGGGCGGCGGCCATCCGCTCGGCGATCGCGAGCACCAGATTCACCCCCGGCGCGAAATTCGCGGCGTAGACCACCGGCACGCGCTCGGCCGCCTGGATCACCGCCTCCTCATCCTCGGCCGAGAGGCCGGAGGTGCCGAGGACATAGGCCCGCCCCGCCTGCGCCGCTGCCGCGGCATGGCCGGCGGCGGCACCCGCATGGCTGAAGTCGATCACGACATCGCTGGCGGCGAAGAGCGCGGCGGCATCCGCGAAGATCGGCGCCGCCGCGCCGCGGGTCACCGAGCCGGGCCGGAGCGTGCCGCCCGCCAGGATGGCGCCGGCCGCCGCCACCTCCTCGGCGATCAGCCGGCCCATGCGGCCCGCGATGCCGGCGACCCCGATCCGCAGCGCCATGCCCCCGCCCCCGCTGTCAGGGGCGGCAGGGTCCGCCGGCCGGGGTGGGCCGGTCAAGCGCGCGGAACATATGCGGACATGGGGGGCGGGCGGCGGCGCGGGTGGGACCGTGTCCGCGCCACCGCCTGCCAGACCGCCGCTGGGGGGGAGTGCGACGGTTGCCAAGTGAACGCGAGGCCGGCGGACGGGTTCCCCCGCCGGGGCCACCCGCACCTCAGCCCGCACCCACCCTCAAGCGGTATCGATGGGCGCGGCGCGCCCGTTACGCCGGCGCTCGCGCCGTGCGCGGCGCCGCTCGCGGCGGTCTACCGGCCCAGACCGTCCCAGAACTCCTTCATCTTGGCGAAAAAACCCTCAGCCTCCGGGCTCGTCCTCCCGCCCTTGGCGGCTTCCGCCTCGAACTCCTCAAGGAGTTCGCGCTGCCGCTTGCTGAGATTCTGCGGGGTCTCCACCGAGACCTGCACGTACATGTCGCCGCGCGCCGCGCTGCGCAGGACGGAGAAGCCCTTGCCGCGCAGGCGGAACTGGTCGCCGGATTGCGTCCCCGCGGGGATGGTCACCCGCGCCCGGCCGCCATCCATCGTCGGCACCTCGATGCTCTCGCCGAGCGCCGCCTGGGTCATGCGGAGGGGGATGCGCACGAAGATGTTCGCCCCCTCCCGCGAGAAGAGCGGGTGCTGACGAATTCCGACATCCACGTAGAGATCGCCGGCCGGCGCGCCGCGCAGCCCCGCCTCGCCCTCCCCCGAGAGGCGGATCCGCGTGCCGTCCTCGACGCCCGCGGGGATGGAGACGGAAAGGTTGCGGTCGCGCTGCACGCGGCCGGCGCCCTGGCAGACCTTGCAGGGGTTCTTGATGATCCGCCCCTGGCCGCCGCAGGTCGGGCAGGTGCGCTCGATCAGGAAGAAGCCCTGCTGGGCGCGCACCTTTCCCGCGCCCTGGCAGGTCGGGCAGGTCTGCACGGCGGAGGAGCCGCCCTCCGCCCCGGTGCCGTTGCAGGCCTCGCAGCTGACGGAGGTCGGCACGCGCACCGTCTTCTTGGCGCCGCTGAAGGCCTCCTCCAGGCTGATCTCCACATGGGTGCGGAGATCGGCGCCGCGGCCCGAGGCCTCCCGCCGCCGGCGGCCGCCGCCGCCCCCCGCGCCGAAGCGGCCGAACATCTCCTCGAAGATGTCCTCGAAGCCGGTGCCGCCGAAGGGGTTGCCGCCGAAGCCGCCGGCGCCCGCGCCGGCACCCGCCGGGTCGAAGGCGGCGTGGCCGAAGCGGTCATAGGCCGCGCGCTTCTCCGGGTCCTTCAGGGCGTCATAGGCCTCGTTCACCTCCTTGAACCGGGTCTCGGCGTCCTTGTCGCCCTGGTTCCGGTCCGGGTGATACTGCATGGCGAGGCGCCGATAGGCCCTCTTCAGGTCCTCCTCGGTCGCCTCGCGGCCCACCCCCAGCACGTCATAGTAGTCCCGTTTGGCCATGGCCGATTCCCGAAGCGGGCGCGCCTGCGCGGCGGCGTGCCCCGAACATGGCAGCGCCCGGTCCCCGCGCGGGAACCGGGCGCCGGCGTTGAAGCGACGGACGCAGCGGTTCCGCCGAGCTTAGCCCGACTTCTTCTTGTTCGGGTCCACTTCCTCGAAGTCGGCGTCCACCACCTTGTCGCCCTGGGCGCCGCCCGAGGCGCCGGGGCCGCCCGCCCCCGCCGCCCCCGCCTGGCTCTCCTGCGCCTGCTGCGACTTGTAGAGCGCCTCGCCCATCTTCATGGCGGCCTGGGACAGCCGGTCACCCGCCTGGCGCAGCGTGTCCACGTCCTGGCTCTCCATGGCGCCGCGCGCGGCGGTGATCGCCTGCTCGACCTCGGCCTTCTCGGCCGGCGGCACCTTGCCCTCGTTCTCCTTCAGCGTCCGCTCGGTGCCGTGGATCAGGCTGTCGAGCTGGTTGCGCGCCTCCACCGCCTCGCGCCGCTTGCGGTCCGCCTCGGCATTCGCCTCGGCCTCGCGCACCATGCGCTCGATGTCGCTGTCGGAGAGGCCCGACTTCGCCTGGATGCGGATCTGCTGCTCCTTCGAGGTCGCCTTGTCCTTCGCGCTGACCGAGACGATGCCGTTCGCGTCGATGTCGAAGGTCACCTCGATCTGCGGCACGCCGCGCGGGGCGGGCGGGATGCCCATCAGGTCGAACTGGCCGAGCAGCTTGTTGTCCGCCTCCATTTCGCGCTCACCCTGGTAGACCTTGATGGTGACCGCGGTCTGGTTGTCGTCGGCGGTGGAGAACACCTGGCTCTTCTTGGTCGGGATGGTGGTGTTGCGGTCGATCAGGCGGGTGAACACGCCACCCAGCGTCTCGATGCCGAGGCTGAGGGGTGTCACGTCGAGCAGCAGCACGTCCTTGACGTCGCCCTTCAGCACGCCGCCCTGGATGGCCGCGCCGATGGCCACGACCTCGTCCGGGTTGACGTTGCGGGCGGGCTCCTTGCCGAAGAACTGCTTCACCGTCTCGATGATCTTCGGCATGCGGATCATGCCGCCGACCAGGATCACCTCGTCCACCTCGTTGGCGGCGATGCCGGCATCCTTCAGCGCCTGCCGGCAGGGCTCGAGCGTCTTCCGGATCAGGTCATCCACCAGCGCCTCGAGCTTCGCCCGCGTCAGCTTCATCACCAGGTGCTTGGGCCCGGAGGCATCGGCGGTGATGAAGGGCAGGTTGATCTCGGTCTCCTTGGCGGAGGAGAGCTCGATCTTCGCCTTCTCGGCGGCTTCCTTCAGCCGCTGCAGGGCGAGCTTGTCGCCGCGCAGGTCGATGCCCTGCTCCTTGCGGAATTCCTCGGCCAGGTAGTCGATGACGCGCTGGTCGAAGTCCTCGCCGCCCAGGAAGGTGTCACCGTTGGTGGACTTCACCTCGAACACGCCGTCGCCGATCTCGAGGATCGAGATGTCGAAGGTGCCGCCGCCGAGGTCGTAGACCGCGATGGTGCCGGAATGCTTCTTGTCGAGCCCGTAGGCGAGCGCGGCCGCCGTCGGCTCGTTGATGATGCGCAGCACCTCGAGGCCCGCGATCTGGCCGGCCTCCTTCGTCGCCTGGCGCTGGGCGTCGTTGAAGTAGGCGGGGACGGTGATGACGGCCTGCATCACCTTCTCGCCGAGATAGGCCTCGGCGGTCTCCTTCATCTTGGTCAGCACATGCGCGCTGATCTGCTGCGGCGCGTAACGCTGGCCCTCGACCTCGACCCAGGCGTCGCCGTTGTCGGCGCGGACGATCTTGAAGGGGGCGAGGCCGATGTCCTTCTGGACCATCGGGTCGTCGAAGCGGCGGCCGAT
>DASQVL010000597.1:0-5697 GCA_035640795.1 Crenalkalicoccus sp.
GCCCCGAGCTCCACGCGGTGCGTGCTCGGGACGACGGCCAGGACGTAGCCGTCCTTGCCGTGGAGGACGACCGGCTTCGCCACCCCGTCCCCCGTGAGATGGGCGGCGCGCGCCAACCCGGCGCTCGTGCTCGTCGGCGAATGCGGGACGGTGTCGTAGCCGACGCCTTGACTGTCGAGGTACTGCCGAAGTCGCGTTGCGATCGTCATGTCCGCCTCCCTGGGCGGCAGGGCGCGAGCGGCGTGCGGGCCGCGGCCGGCATGCCGCAGCGCCTCGGAGGCCGCGCCTCCGCCCGCTCGCCATCTCGGCATCGCGGCGCCGCGCGTCCAGTGGCGCCTTGCCGCCGTCCGGTTGCGGTGCTGCCCGGGCAACCCGCCCCCGCGCGCGGCGCGGAGGTTCCAGCGTTGGCGCAGTGCACTGAGCGCCGTCCCGGATGCGCCCGAACGCGCGCCTGCCGGCCTCGCCGACCTCGCGCACCTCCTGCTTGGCCTACTGGGCGCCGTCGACCGAGAGGTGGACCGAAACCCGGGCCAAGCCGCGCGCCATGTCGGGATCGAGGTCCGGGTCTCCAGTGCGGGCCACGCCAAGCCGGCGCGAGGCTGCGGCCTGCGCTGCCACCATGACCGCGGTGGTGACAGGCCGGATCTCGACACGCACGCCGCGCGGCAGGTCGAGCCAGTACGGCTCGGCCGGGAGGTCGAGGGTCAGCATAGTGCCAGTCACTCCAAAGATGACGAGGACGCGAATTGCCCCACTTCTCAGCGAGCAGCCCCTTGCGGGAGCAGGGCATGCCGCAGCGCTGATCCACCGCTTGCAGCTGGTGCGAGCGGACTTCCGCCCGGCACAGCCTCCGCGCTAGGCTTTGTGGGCTGAAACAGCGACACACGGGGGGAACATCAAGCATGTTGCGCCGCCAGATTTGGGCGCTAGCCGCCCTGTCTCTACTTGCCTTCGCCCCCGCCGCCAGCGCCTTTGACAGTACCCGCTCAGCGACCCTCGACGCCCTGCTGAAGAGGACGGTCGCCGAACAGCGCGTCTCCGGCATCGTCGCGCTGGTGGTGCGGGCGGATGGCGAGGTGCTGTATCAGGGCGCCGCCGGGCGGCGGGACCCCGCTGCGGCCGAGCCGATCGGGCCGGACCAGCTGTTTCGGCTGGCGTCGATGACCAAGCCATTCACCTCCGTCGCGGTGATGCAACTGGTCGAGCAGGGGCGGCTCAATCTCGACGACCCCCTGTCGCGCCACCTGCCGGTGTTTGCCAATCTCCGTGTGGTGCGCGAGGGCGGCGGCACCGAACCGGCGACGCGCGAGCCGACGATCCGCGACCTGCTGCGTCACACCTCTGGCTTCTCCTACAACTTCCTCAACATCCCGGGCGTGGTCGAGGATTATCGGCGGCTTGGCGTGGACGACGGGCTGGCGGCACCAGACCGCACATTGGACGACAATATGGCGCGGCTCGCGCAGGCGCCTCTCGCCGTTCAGCCCGGTAGCGCCTGGCGCTACAGCCTCTCGACAGACGTGCTCGGCGCCGTGGTGACCAAGGTGACAGGGCAGTCGCTGGACGCCTATCTGATCGAGCATGTGGCGCGGCCGCTGCGGCTCGAGAGCTTCACCTTCCACGTCGCCCCCAGCGAGCGGCCGCGTATGGTGGTACCGGTCTATCCGGAGGAAGGGCGCGGTCTGCTGCCGATGGCGAGCCCGCAGGTGGTGCCCTATCCGCTGTCGGGCGGTACTTGGACGGCCGACCCTGAGCGTGCCTTCAGCTCGACAGCCTACCCTTCGGGCGGTGCTGGGGCGACGGCGACGATTGGCGATTTCGCACGCTTCGCGCGGATGCTGCTGAACGGTGGCGAACTCGATGGCGCACGCATCCTGCGCGCCGAGACCGTGGCGCAGATGCGCGCGCCGCAGACTGGCGGCATGGCGATCAATCTGCGTGGACCGGGCAATGATTTCGGATTTGGCTTCGCTGTGGTAACGGATCCGGCGGCGGCGAACACCAGGCAGCCGGTTGGCACCTAGTTCTGGGGGGCATCTATGGCACCGGCTTCTGGGTGGACCCGATGAACCGCATGGCCATCGTGGTAATGACACAGACCGGCGTGAACGGCGGCGTCGTCGCCGGCGAAGTGCGCGAGGCGGTATACGCAGCGATGCAATGAAAAAGGCTTGTGAGAGGGTGCCGCCCTCTCGCAAGGGCCGCGGACCAATATCTCAGTGCGGCTTGGTAATTGGCATAGGCGCGAGCGATGAGGCACTTCGCGCTTGTGTCTGGCTCCCCTTTCGCGGGGCTTATCTCTCGCTCCGCATCGTTGACGTTGTCGTCGAGACGTATTCAGTGCCTGGCGCAGGCGCACCGGAGGACGGCCGCACTCACTCGCGCATATCCCCAGCTGGAAGAGATTCGTGGGTGGGCTCGGTCTTATAGCGTGATGCCGGATCACGCGTACTCCGCCGCACTCTGCTGATTCTTCAGTGCGATCGTCATCATGGTGGTGGCGGTCGCGTTGTAGGCGGCGCGGAAGTCGAAGGCCGCCTCGATGCCACCGGGTCCCTCGATCGGCGTCTTGGCCAGCGCCAGGTAGACCTCGTGCAGGGCGAAGGTCAGGCTGCGGTTCGCGTCGATGGTGTAGGCGAAGGCGAAACCTGCCGACGTCCCGTTCTGTGCCTGGGTCAGCAGCGTGGTGTCGGCGAAGCGCACCGTGACCTGACCGGTGGCGCGGCAGATGCCAGGATCGGCGCCCTCGATCTTGCGGTCCGAGCGGATGGTCCGCACCGTCTCGACCGAGTTGCTGAAGCTGGCTTTGGTGCATTCTGTGGCACTTGCCGGCCCGCCCCTGGATGGTCTCGGCTTCGGGCCGGTGACGGCAGGGGAGTGGGGTGGTGACGAAGCGTCGGTCTCCGGCAGGGCGGCGTGCGCGCTACAGGGTCCGGGACTGGGCCGCCTAGGACCGCGCGCTGGCGCGGCGCGGCGACATCACGGTCTGGGTCTCGCCGGATGCCGTCGCCGGCTGGCGCGCCCCGGCCGGGCGCCGCAGCTTCTCCGACGCGGCGATCGAGGCGGTGCTGACGGTGCGCACCGTCGTCCGCCTGGCGCTGCGTCAGGCGGAGGGCCTGGTCGCCTCCATCCTCGCGCTGCTCGACGTGGCGCTGCCCGTGCCGGATCAAACCCTCCTCTCGCGGCGCGGCCGGGCCTTGCGGCTCGATCGGCGGACCGTCGCGAGCGGCAGGCTCGACCTGGCGATCGACAGCACGGGCCTGCGCGTCGCGCGGCCGCCGAACGCGAGATGCGATGGGTGGCGGAAGCTGCACATCACGGTCGACCCCGACCGCGGCAGCATCCTGTCCGAGGAGTTGACCCGCTCCGAGGTGCACGACAGCGTGCCGGTGCCGGCGATGCCGGACCGCATCGGCGGCCGTCGCGGTCGCGTCTACGGCGACGGTGCGTAGGCCGGCGGGCCGACGTACCGCGCGGGGGCCGAGCACCGACAAGGGCCGCCCAACGCCGAGGGCGTGTTCCGGCCGAAGGCGTCGGAGGTGCGCGTGGCCGCCGCGCTCGACCCGCTGGGCGGGCGTAGCCGGCACGCGCAGCATGTTGCCCGCGATGGCCGTGCCGCGTGGGAGCGCGCCACGGGCTACGGCCGGCGCAACGCGGCCGAGTGGACCTTCTCGCGGCTGAAGCGTGTGCTCGGCGCTGGGCTGCGCTCGCGCGGCCGCGACGCCCAGCGTGTCGAAGCGGGCATCGCAGTACGCGCGCTGAACAGGATGGCCGCGCCCGGCATGCCGCGGGCAGAGCGCGCCGCCTGATCGTGCGGCGCCGCGAGGCGCTCGCGGCAACTCATGCAGGGTGATGCACCAGAGCCTCGCGTGCTGAATGACGATCCAAGGGAAGGGAAGCGGAACCTGCGTGGCCGGCCCGCGCTCATCCCGCCGCCCTATCCAGGCTCCCCGCCCGCCGCAACCGCGCGAACCTGACAAAGCCGTCCAACCTTGCCTTCGGGAAGGTGGTCCGCGTCGCGGTGCGGGACACCGATCGCTACGGCCGCACCGTCGGCCGGGTCTACGCCGGGGCGCTGGACGTCAACGCGGAGATGGTGCGCCGCGGCGCCGCCTGGGTGTTCCGGCGGTACAGCGACGACCCCGACCTGCTGCGCCTCGAGGCGGCCGCCCGGGCGACGCGGCGCGGCCATCTAGCACGCACGTATCGGTTGTAGGTCGCGGAAGGTTGTGTACACTCCGATACGCATCCGGTCAGGTTGGAGGGACCCGTTCGTGAATCTCAGCAGCGTCACGGCCGTCGAGCATCCACGCTCGATGGACGAGATCGGCGCGTGGGGCGACGGGCACGCCTTCCTCGCCGGCGGGACCTGGCTGTTCTCCGAACCGCAGTGGACGGTCGACACCCTGGTCGACCTCGACCGGCTCGGTTGGCCGCCGCTCGAAGCGTCCGCGGCCGGGCTCGACATCGCCGCGACCTGCCGGATCGCGGAGCTCTACCGCTTCAGGCCGCCGGCCGAGTGGATGACCGCCCCCCTCATCCGGGCGTGCTGTGACGCCTTCCTCGCCTCCTTCAAGATCTGGAACGCGGCGACCGTCGGCGGCAATCTCTGCATGTCGCTGCCGGCGGGTCCGATGATCTCGCTCGCCGCGGCGCTGGAGGCCCGGCTGACGCTTTGGCCGCGCGACGCGCCGTCGCGCGAAGTGCCGGCGGTGGCCTTCGTGACCGGCAACCGCAGCAACATGCTCGGCCGGGGCGAGCTCCTGCGCAGCATCCACCTGCCCGCGCGGGCTTTGTCGCGGCGCTACGCCATCCGGCGGGCGTCGCTCACCCGGCACGGCCGGTCGGCGGTGCTGCTCATCGGCACGCTCGACGCCGATGGCGAGTTCCTGCTCACCATCACCGCCGCGACGCCGCGGCCGGTCCAGCTTCGGTTCCGGCAGCCGCCGGATGCCCCCAGACTGCGCGAGGCGGTGGACGAGGCCATCCCCGCCGACGGCTACTTCGACGACGTGCACGGCTCGGCCGCCTACAAGCGCCGCCTGACGCGCCACTTCGCCGAGCAGATCCGTTCCGAGTTAACCGGAGGGGGAGCGCCGGCATGAGGCTCACGGTCAACGGCGCCCCGGTCTCCGGCGATCCGGCGCCCGGACAGTGCCTCCGTACCTTCCTGCGCGAGCAGGGCTTCTTCGGCGTCAAGAAGGGCTGCGATGCCGGGGACTGCGGCGCCTGCACCGTCTGGCTCGACGGGACGCCGTTCCATTCCTGCCTGGTGCCCGCTTTCCGGGCTGCCGACCGGGCGGTCACCACCATCGAGGGGCTGGCACCGCCGGAGGGCGGCCTGCATCCGATGCAGCAGGCCTTCCTCGATGCCCAGGCCTACCAGTGCGGCTTCTGCACCGCCGGCATGATCATGACCGCGGCGGCGCTGGACACGGAGCAGCGCCAGGACCTGCCGCACGCCCTCAAGACCAACCTGTGCCGCTGCACCGGATACCGCGCCATCGCCGATGCCCTGCACGGCATCGCGGAGGTGGAGCAGGACGTGGCCGGCAGGGCCTGCGGGGCGAACCTGCCGAATCCGTTCGGGCCGGCGATCGTCACCGGCCGCGCCCGCTACACGCTCGACCTGCCACTCGACGGGGCGTTGCACCTCAAGGTGCTCCGATCGCCCCACGCCCACGCCCGCATCCTCTC
>DASQVL010000598.1:0-3467 GCA_035640795.1 Crenalkalicoccus sp.
CCACGAGGCGCGCGGCGATGTCGCCGGCGCCCGAGGTGGTGCGGAGGTCCCAGCCGAAGCCCAGGATGTCGCGCCAATGCGCGTCCGGGCGGAAGCGGGCGGCGATCGCCGCCTCCCGCCCGCCGGCGAGCGCCGCCCCGAAGGCCTCGGCCCAGCCCTGCGCGGTCGCCTCGGGCCCCATCCGGCCGGTGCCGCCATCCATCGCGCGTCCTCCGCCCCGTTTGGCGGACGATGCGCGCCGGGCGGCACGGCCGGCAAGCCGGGCAGGCCGCTTCAGAAGGTGCGGCTGCTCGTGCTGAAGGCGTTCAGGTCGATGAGCGCATTGACCCGCGACATGCTGTCCCGCGTCCAGCGCTGGTAGTAGAACTTCCAGCCGCCGTCATTGATCCCGAAGACGGTGATGTTGATCTTCCTGCCGCCGACATAGTCGCCGCCGGACCAGTAGACGGTCGGATCGACCATGAGCCCGGTGCCGTGGAACCTGGTGGCGATCTCGGCCTGGAAATCGGTCTGGCTGGTGCCACCGCGGGTGACCCGGTCCTCCGGGTCCATCTTGTCCGATTTCATGTTGGTATGGGAGACGATCAGGGTACCGTCCAATCCGGGCATCCCGAGCGAGAAGGTGCAGCCATTGATCGTGGTGGTGAAGCAGTAGGGCGCTTCCTTCCCCAGCACCTGGTAGTTTGTCTCGCCTTCCTTGTAGTCGCAGATATAGGCCAGGAACGCCTCGTCCCCGTCCTTGGCCTGCTTGATGTAGTAGACCGGGCTGGGCGAGCCGTCCGGGGCCTGCCCGGTCTCGCCGGGGACGGGGACCAGCGCCAGTTCCTCGGCGCGGCCGTAGGTCTTCGTGTTCTTCAGAAGCCCGGGCCGGATGACCGACTTCGCGGCGATGCCCAGCAATTCGGACGGTGACATGTACCCCCCCTGCGCGTCACGGCGGCGGCGCGGCGCCGACCTGGCCGGTGATCGGCCCATACCATTGCGGCCGGCGATGGGCGGCGAAATTGAACATCTTCTCCTTGCCCTGGCGGCAGGCGTCGAAATCGAGGTCGGCGACGATCACCTCATCCTCCAGCGTCCTCGCCTGCGCCACCACCTGCCCGTCCGGCGCCACGATGCAGGAGCCGCCGATCAGCCCCGCCCCGTCCTCCACCCCCGCCTTCGCCACCGCGACCGCCCAGGTCGCGTTCATGTAGGCATTGGCCTGCGCCACCAGGGTGGAGTGGAAGGTGCGCAGCGCCGCATCCTCGGCCGCCCCGCCATTCGGGTCATAGGCCGCCGAGTTGTAGCCCAGCATCACCAGCTCCACCCCCTGCAGGCCGAGCACGCGCCAGGCCTCCGGCCAGCGGCGATCGTTGCAGATCAGCATGCCGAGCACCGGGGAATTCCAGGAGTCCGGCCCCCGGAAGGCGGGGAAGCCAAGGTCGCCGTATTCGAAGTAGCGCTTCTCCAGCTGTTGGAATTCCTGGCCGGAGCGGAATTCCTTGCTCCCCGGCAGGTGGACCTTCCGGTACTTGCCGAGGATGCTGCCATCCGGCCCCACCGTGATGGCGCTGTTGAAGCGATGGCCGCCGCGGGCCAGCTCGGCATGGCCCACATAGAAGCCGATGCCATGGGCGCGGGCGCGGTCGAAGAGCGGCTGCACCTGCGGGTTCGGCATGGCGCGCTCGAAGCAGCCGAGCAGCTCCGGGTCGTTCTCCGCCATCCACCAGCGCGGGAAGAAGGTGGTGAAGGCGAGCTCGGGGAAGACCACCAGCTCCGCCCCCTGCGCCGCCGCGCGGTCGAGCAGCGCGATCATGCGCTCGAGGGTGCGGGCGCGGCTGTCGGCTCGCTGGGTCGGGCCCATCTGGGCGCCGGCGACGCGCAGGCGGCGGGACATGCGATGGCTCCTCGGGCGGCGCAATCCAGTGGTGCGGCGGCGGCGTGCCGCCGTCAATCACCGGCGGCCAGCGCGCTCCCGCCATGCTAGCCCCCGCCATGCTGGCGCGGCACGAAGCGGCCGGTGCCCGGCCGGGCCAGCACCTCCGCGCCGTCCCAGATCAGCCGCCCGCGCAGCCAGGTCGCCGCGACCCGCGCCCGCATGCGCCTTCCGTCATAGGGCGACCAGCGATTCTCCTCGCGGTCCAGGATCTCCTCGGCGCGGAAGGTAAACTCCCCCGGTTCCAGCACCAGCAGGTCGGCATCCGCGCCGGGGCGGAGCGCGCCCTTCTTCGGATAGAGGCCGTGTATCCGCGCCGGCTGCTCCGCGCAGTAGCGTGCCATCAGGGTGGGCGGCAGGCCGCGCTCGGCCAGCAGCGTGTACATCAGAGGCGCGAAGCTCTGCAGGCCGGTCAGGCCCGCACCGGGGGCGAAGATGTCGCCGTGGTAGAGCTTCCGCTCCCGCGGCCAGGGCGCGTGGTCGGTCGAGACATAGGCGACCCTCCCCGCCTGCAGCCTCTCCCACATCCGCTCCACCTCCTCCGCGGTGCGGAAGGGCGGGTTGCACTTCCCGAAGCCCTGGAGCCGCGGCAGCTCCTCCTCCGTCATGCAGAGATACTGGATGCAGGCCTCGGCGCTGGTGCGCGCCCCCCAGGCGCGGAACTGCGCGGCCAGGTCGAAGCCGCGCGCCAGCGAGGAATGGGCGATGTGGACGTGGCAGCCCGTCTCCAGCGCCATCTCGAAGATCTCGAGATTGGCCAGGTTCTCGGCGAGCGGCGGCCGGGTGCGGCAATGCATGATGGGGTCGGTCCGCCCAGCCGCCTTCGCCGCGGCGGTCAGGCGCGTGACCAGCTCCTGGTCCTCGTTGTGCACCGCACACATGAAGCCGGTCTTCGCGATCTCGCGGAAGGCCTCGACCATGGTCGGGTGGTCGATGCGCGGGAAGCGCACCGGGTCGTATTCATAGGTGGAGAGCTTGAAGGCGGAGACGCCGCCCGCCGCCAGGCCGGCGATCGCCTCCACGCCCCCCGCCTTCGTGATGGTGCCGTAGAGCGCCATGTCCACATGGCTGGTCGCGTTCACCACGGCGATCTTCTCGGCGAGGATCGCCGCATCCGTCACCGGCCGCGGCACGTCATAGGGCATGTCCACGCAGGTGGTGACCCCGCCGGCCGCGGCGGTGCGGGAGGCACCCTCGATCCCCGCCCAGCCGAGCGCGGAGGAGGTATGCATGTGCCCGTCCACCAGCCCTGGCAGCACCAGCCTGCCGCGATGATCGGCGACCTCCCGCGCCGGCGGCGGCACGCCCTGCCCGATCGCGGCGATGCGCCCGTCCCGCACCGCGACATGGCCGTCCGGGATGCTGCCCTCCGGCAGGACCAGCTCGCCGCGGATGACGAGGTCGTAGGGGGCGGTGTCCATGCGGCGGCTCCGGCGTGGGATGCCCGCCGAGGCTACCGCCGCCGCGCCGCGCATGGGAGGGTCGCGGCGCGATGCGCTGCTGGTCCGCTCCGTCCGCTGCCGAAGCAGCGGACTTCGCGGGCAGGACA
>DASQVL010000599.1:0-7807 GCA_035640795.1 Crenalkalicoccus sp.
GGGCTTGCGACCCTCTCCGACCTCGCCCGCGTCGCGCCGCAACTCACCCTCGCCGCGGGCAACGAGTTCGCCGACCGCGCCGACGGGCTGCCGGGGCTGCAGCGCGTCTATGGCATTCGGTTCCGCCGGCTGCGCCAGTTCAGCGCGCTCGGCCTGCGCTACGCGGCGCTGCAGCACCGCCAGGCGGAGGTGGTGAACGGCTACGCGACGGACTGGCAGATCGCGGCGCGCGGCTTCGTCGTGTTGCGCGACGACAGGCATCTCTGGCCGCCCTATGAGCTGGCGCCGGTGGTGCGGCGGGACGCGCTCTCCCGCTTCCCGCCGCTGGCCGCGGCGCTGGAGCGGGTGGATGCCCGGCTGGACAACGCCGTGATGCAGCGGCTGAACCGCGAGGTGGACCAGGATGGCTACGAGCCGCGCGAGGTGGCGGCGCGCTTCCTCACGGGCGGGCCGCCGGCCTGAGCGGGAGGGGCGGCGTGGGTGGCCCTTGGGGGAGGAAGGAAACTTCCTCCCCCAAGACCCCCACCATCCTTTTTCTAATCCTTTCTCCGTAGCGCTTCCCAGGCGTCTCGGGCCAGTGCGGACGGCGTTGTCTCGCCCGCAGCGGACCCGGCGCAGCGGCTTGACCTGATCCGCAAGGCTCGTCGCGAAATTCTCAACCCGGCCGGCCAGGGGCTTACATAGACTGTGCCTGCCGTAATCGATTGGTTGCCGGCACGTGGGTGCCGGCGCGTCCAGCGGCCGCGGATGTGCTCCGTGTCATCCCTGACGAGGCAAATATCGTCGGGCGGGAGGAGAGGCAGGGCCATGGCAGCGGCGAGTCCGCCCATCGGCGTGGTCGTGAAGCTCTCTCATCAGGGCATGCCGGAGCTCGACGCCACAGGATTGCCGCACGCCAAGGCCCTGCATCGTCGCGGGCTTCCGGACAGCTCTGCCCCGAACAGCTCTGCAAGGAATGGCCCTGGAGCCGGTAGAGCCCGCGGGAGCGGCAGAACGACCTAGCCGATCATGATCGTGCAGCCTGCCGTGCGGCCCCCGGGGCAAGGATGAACAAGCGATGGCGGTAGCGGTCGTCCTCATCCTCCTGGCCGTCGGCTCGGTGGCCTTCCACCTCCTGAGCCCCTGGTGGTGGACGCCCATCGCTTCGGACTGGCGGTACATCGACCACACGATCACCATCACCTTCTGGATAACCGGGGTCGTCTTCACCGCGATCGTCCTCTTCATGGCCTACTGCGTGTTCCGCTTCCGCCATCGGGCGGGGCGGCGGGCGGCCTACGAACCCGAGAACAGGAAGCTCGAGTTGTGGCTCACCGTGGGAACGGCGCTCGGCGTCGCCGCCATGCTCGCGCCCGGCCTGTTCGTCTGGTACCGCTTCGTCACCGTTCCCGCCGAGGCGACCGAGATCGAGGTGGTCGGCCGGCAGTGGCAGTGGGGCTTCCGCCTCCCGGGCGGGGACGGGCGGCTCGGCACCACCGACGTCCGGTTCATCGGCGCCGACAATCCGCTCGGGCTGAACCCGGACGATCCGGCCGGGCGGGACGACGTGGTGATCGAGGCCGAGGACCTGCACCTGCCGGTCGGCCGGCCGGTCAAGGTGCTGCTCCGCTCCATCGACGTGCTGCACGATTTCTACGTGCCCGAGTTCCGCGCCAAGATGGACATGGTCCCGGGCATGGTCACCTATTTCTGGTTCACGCCGACGAGGACCGGGACCTTCGACGTGCTCTGCGCCGAGCTGTGCGGCATCGGCCACGCCATGATGCGCGGCAGGGTCGTGGTCCAGCAGGAAAGCGAATACCACGCCTGGTTGCAGGGGCAGCGCAGCTTCGGCCGACAGCTCGCCGAGGCCCGGTGACGCGTCGCAGCCATGCCCGAGGACCGATCCCGCCCTAGCCTGCCGCGCCGCCACCCGCCAGGAGCCCTCGCGAGGAGGACGGATTTCCGATGAGCGTCACAGCCGACCGTCCCGACGCCCTGCCGGCCGCGGAGGTGGAGGATGTCGAACTCTACCACGCGAAGAGCTGGCTCACGAAATACGTCTTCTGCCAGGATGCCAAGGTCATAGGCGTGCAGTACGCGCTCACCGCGACCGCCATCGGCCTCGTGGCACTCGTGCTGTCCTGGATGATGCGGCTGCAGCTCGGCTTCCCGGGCACCTTCTCCTTCATCAGCCCGGATGCGTATCTGCAATTCATCACCATGCACGGCATGATCATGGTGATCTACCTGCTCACCGCGCTGTTCCTCGGCGGCTTCGGGAACTACCTGATCCCGCTGATGCTGGGCGCGCGGGACATGGTCTTCCCCTACGTGAACATGCTCAGCTACTGGATCTACCTGCTGGCCGTGCTGGTGCTGGTGGCGGGCTTCTTCGCGCCGGGCGGCCCGACGGGCGCGGGATGGACCCTCTATCCGCCGCAGGCCATCCTCTCCGGCACGCCGGGCGGGCAGGACTGGGGCATCGTGCTGATGCTCGTCTCGCTGATCCTGTTCATCATCGGCTTCACCATGGGCGGCCTGAACTACGTCGTGACCGTGCTGCAGGCGCGCACGCGCGGCATGACGCTGATGCGCATGCCGCTCACGGTCTGGGGCATCTTCACCGCCACCGTGATGGCGCTGCTGGCCTTCCCGGCGCTGTTCGTCAGCGCCGTCATGATGCTGCTCGACCGCCTGCTCGGCACCAGCTTCTTCATGCCCTCGCTGGTGGAGATGGGGCAGCGCCTGCAGCACGAGGGCGGCAGCCCGATCCTGTTCCAGCACCTGTTCTGGTTCTTCGGCCACCCGGAGGTTTACATCGTCGCCCTGCCGGCCTTCGGCATCGTCTCCGACCTGATCGCCACCCATGCGCGGCGGAACATCTTCGGCTACCGCATGATGGTCTGGGCGATCGTGGCGATCGGCGCGCTCAGCTTCGTGGTCTGGGCGCACCACATGTACGTGTCGGGAATGCATCCCTATTTCGGCTTCTTCTTCGCCACCACCACGCTGATCATCGCCGTCCCGACCGCCATCAAGGTCTACAACTGGCTGCTGACGCTGTGGCGCGGCGACATCCACCTGACCGTCCCGATGCTGTTCGCGCTGGCCTTCATCGTCACCTTCGTCAATGGCGGGCTGACCGGCCTCTTCCTCGGCAATGTCGTGGTGGACGTGCCGCTCTCCGATACGATGTTCGTCGTCGCCCATTTCCACATGGTGATGGGCGTGGCACCGATCTTCGTGATCCTCGGCGGGATCTACCACTGGTACCCGAAGGTCACCGGCCGGATGCTGGACGAGACGCTGGGCCGGATCCACTTCTGGGTCACCTTCCTCGGTGCCTACCTCATCTTCTTCCCGATGCACTACCTGGGCCTGCTGGGGGTGCCGCGCCGCTACTTCGAGATCGGCGAGACGTCCTTCGTCCCGCCCTCGGCGGCGACGCTGAACGCCTTCATCAGCGTGGTGGCGCTGACCGTCGGCGCCGCGCAGATCCTGTTCCTGTTCAACCTGGCCTGGAGCGTGCGGCGGGGCCGGCCCGCCGGCGGCAATCCCTGGCGTGCCACGACGCTGGAATGGCAGACGCCGGAGACCCCGCCGGGCCATGGCAATTGGGGCCGCGAGCTGCCGGTGGTCTACCGCTGGGCCTACGACTACAGCGCGCCTGGCGCGGCGGAGGACTTCATCCCGCAGAACCAGCCGCCGACCGCGACGGCGCCGGTGCGGGCGCATGCGGCGCCGGAGACCGCGGCGTGAGCGCCATCGTCCTGTTCCTCGCGGTGGTCGCGGGGGTCATCGGATGGTGGCTGTCGCAGCAGCGGTTGATGTCGAAGCCCTGGCTGGAGGCGGGCCCGGCGGGCGAGCTCCCCGGCACCGCGGCCTCCCCGACTCCGCCGGCGAAGCTCGGGCTCTGGGTGTTCATGGCGGTCGCGGGTGCGCTGCTGACCCTGTTCGTCAGCGCCTACCTGATGCGCATGCACATGTCCGCCGACTGGCGGTCGGTGCCGCTGCCTTGGGTGCTGTGGCTCAACACGGCGGTGCTCGCGCTGAGCAGCCTGGCGCTGCACCGCGCGCAGATGGCCGCCCGCATCGGCTGGATGGAGGGCGTCAGGGTCGGCCTGCTCGCCGGTGGCCTCGCCGCCCTCGCCTTCCTGGCGGGCCAGTTCCTGGCGTGGCGGCAGGTGATGGAGGAGGGGTTCCTGGTGGCGACCAATCCCTCCAGCTCCTTCTTCTACCTGATCACCGGGGCGCACGGCCTGCACCTGGCCGGTGGGCTGGTGGCACTCGGCAGGACGGGCGCGCGGACCTGGCAGCGCCGCCCGGACCTCCGGCAGCTCCGCCTGAGCGTCGAGCTCTGCGCCACCTACTGGCACTTCCTGCTTCTCGCCTGGCTGGTCCTGTTCGCCCTGCTGCTGCACGGTTAGGAGGCTCGCGACGATGGAAGGCACCACGCAGGTCCATGCGCCGCACGCGCTGAGCAGGCCGCAGGGCTGGCGCGGCATCGTCGCCGACTGGTCGGCGGACCAGCGCGCCTTCAAGAGCGCGTCCTGGGGGAAGGCCATGATGTGGATCTTCCTCCTCAGCGACACCTTCATCTTCGGGTGCTTCCTGCTCTCCTACATGACCGTGCGGATGTCGACGACCGAGCCCTGGCCGAACCCGAGCGAGGTCTTCGCCCTGCACATCGGCGGCGAGTCGGTCCCGCTGATCCTGATCGCCATCATGACCTTCGTCCTGATCAGCAGCAGCGGCACGATGGCCATGGCGGTCAACTACGGATACCGCCGCGACCGCGCGCGGACGACGGCGCTGATGCTGGCCACCGCGGCCTTCGGCGCGACCTTCGTCGGCATGCAGGCCTTCGAATGGTCCAAGCTGATCCGCGAGGGGGTCCGGCCCTGGGGCAATCCCTGGGGCGCGCCGCAATTCGGCTCCTCCTTCTTCATGATCACGGGCTTCCACGGCACCCATGTGACGATCGGCGTGATCTTCCTGCTGATCATCGCGCGCAAGGTCTGGCGCGGCGACTTCGACCAGGAGCGACGGGGCTTCTTCACCAGCCGGAAGGGGCGGTACGAGATCGTCGAGATCACCGGCCTCTACTGGCATTTCGTCGATCTCGTCTGGGTGTTCATCTTCGCGCTGTTCTATCTCTGGTAGGGGGATGTCATGACCCAGGCGACCACCGCATCCGCGGAGATGCCCCTGGCCAAGAAAGTGGCCGCGGAGGGGCAGCAGCATCCGATCAAGCTCTACCTTGTGGTCTGGGGCTGGCTCTTCGTGCTCAGCACCTTCTCCTACCTGGTGGACTACTTCCACCTGCAGGGAAACCTGCGATGGTCGCTGATCCTGCTGTTCATGATGCTGAAGGCAGGCCTGATCGTCGCCGTCTTCATGCACATGGCCTGGGAGAGGCTGGCCATGGCGTATGCCATCCTCCTCCCTCCGGTGCTGGTGCTGGTCTTCGTGGCGATCATGGTGTTCGAGTCCGACCACACCGTGCTCACACGGCTGCGGTTCTTCGCGGCCGGGCCCGGCTGATGGCCCGGATGCCGCAGGGGCGGCCAGCCATGCTCCGCTGCCCTGCGGACGCCTCGCGCCCGGTGGCAGCTCGAGCGCCCGCCGCGCCGCCGGACGCCGCGGCCACTTGTCCCGGTCGCGCATGCGCCCGCTGAGGCGACTGAGCAACCGCAGCATCATCGGGTTCGGCCTGCTGCTCTGCGTGGCGGGCGCAATCCTCCTGGCCTACCTGCTCGGCGCGCTGGACCGGTTCGGCACACTGTCCTGACGTGGCGATACCGGGCTCATGACGTGCTGATGCATTTCATGCCTCAGGCGCCGGCGCGGCCTCCGGCCGCTTGGCTGCGCGGCACTTGCCGCGGCGGCCATTCGGCCGCTCAGCCTGCTTCGCAGGCTGCGAAATAGGATCTATGCAGGGCGGCATGACACCGCCCGGGGTGGGCAACCGCGCTACCCCGCCCCGGACGTTGCTGCAGTCGGCGCCGTACTACACGCCCTTCGGGACGACATAGCCGTAGGCGGCGAGGCTGCGCTCCTGGCCCCCACCGAGGTAGGCCGCCTTGATCCGGCCTATGCCATCGCGGTCCAGCTCGGTGTGCCGCTCGATCCGGTAGTGGCGCGCACCGTTGCCGCCCAGGATCGCCGCCTTGACCGGCCCGTCCGCCGGCCCGAGCGGCGCGAAGTGGTGCTTTTCCCGCATGTCCTCGGGGATCTCGAGCCGGCGCAGCGCCTCGATCTGCCACTGCGGCGAGCCGTACCAGACCGAGTCCGTCCCCCAGAACACATGGTCCGCCCCGAGGCCCTTGATGAGCGTACCCATCATCGCCGCGCAGAAGCGCGGGCTGCTCACGGCCGAGATGGCGAAGCATGTGCCGAGATCGGCGTAGACGTTGCTCACGCCATGGCGCCCGGGGATCGCGGCGAGGTCGGAGACCCAGCGGATGTAGCCGTCGCGCTCGAACCGGGCGAGCTCCTCCGCGGGGTCCTCCAGGAAGGCGCGCAGCGCCGCGTGGTAGATGACGAAGCTGATCTGCGGCCAGTCCTTCGCGGCCTTCGGCACGTCCTCGACGCCGGCGTAGCGCCAGGCACCGCCGGGGATCGAGGACTCGTAGTCCTTCGGGAGCAGGCCCTTGTGGATGCAGATCGTGGTGATGCCCGCGCGCACCGCCTTCTCGTAGAAGGGGTACATCAGGGACTCGTCGTCGAGGCGCCAGGGGTGGCGGGTCGTCTGCGGCGAGAGGGGGTCGCCGATGGTGTAGCCCTTCCAGCTCGTCGGCTTCACCTCCGCGATGCAGCGGTCCACCTCCTCCATCCAGCCCTTCTGGCCGGGCGTCACCAGCGAATGGAAGAGCAGGCGCCGCGAGCCGGCCAGGGCGTTCACGGTCTCGGCCGCCTGCCTGATCTGGTCGTTGCTCAGGAACCACTTCGTCGGGTCGTCGAAGGGCGCGCCGCTCAGCAGGCCGACGCTTGTGTCGCTGTCGAGGTAGACCTCCTTCACGAAGTTCTCGAACTTGTAGCGCGCCAGACCCATCCCGACGGTGTCGTTCCGCATCGCCGGGTTCCAGTGCTCGGCGGCGTACTTCGCCAGGTCCGTGATGCCCTCGAAGGTGTAGTCGTCGCGCACGAAGTGGAGCTGGTCGTCGAAGACGAACTGGCCGCGCAGGCCCTCGTTCCGCGCGGCCGCCGCCGCGGGTTCCTGCGCCTCGGCGGGCGCGACGTCGAACAGCGGGCCGAACACCTGGTTCATGGCCAGGAAGGACGCGGCCATCCCGCTGGCGGAGCGCAGGAAGGCGCGCCGGTCGAGGCCCAGGCGCCGGCCATTCGCGTCGGCGATCTCGCCGATCCGCGCCTCCACCTGCCGCTGCGCCGCGGTCTGCGGCAGCGGGTTGAACTCCCCGTTCGAGACCATCTGGGTCGGCACCGGCGCGGGGAACGCGGCGCGTTCGGCCGGCGCGAGCGCGGCGAGCTCGCGCTCACTCAGGAAGCTGCCCATTCTCTTTCCTCCCTACCCGGGGCAGAGGGCCCGGGGGACTGCAGGAGCGTCAGCGAGCGAACCAGCCGGCCAATCCTTCCCGGCCTGCCCTGAGCACCCTGGCCGAACCGCCCTGGTGCTGGATCATGCACGTCGTGCGAGCCCACCGGCAATGGTTTCCGAGCCCTGCGCCGGAGCAGAGCATGTTCCGTTCACATGCGTTCGCGGCAGATGCTCCCTCTCGGTGTTTGCAGGGCAGAGTCACGCCTCCTTGCGATGCCGCGCGAGGCTGATCACGCCTCCCGTTCCGGGGGTACCGCATCCGCGCGC
>DASQVL010000600.1:0-7725 GCA_035640795.1 Crenalkalicoccus sp.
TGAAGCGGGCATGGGCGCAGGAGACGATGCGCGTAGCGCCTCCAAGCGCCGCGCGCAGCGCCGCCGGATCGCGGAGATCGGCGATGCGCGGCGCGGGCGCGCCCTGCCAGCGCGCGGGATCGCGCACCACCGGAAGGAAGGCCTCGCCCCGTGCGCTCAGCGCGCGACAGAGCGCAACGCCCGAGCGCCCGCTCGCGCCGAGGACGGCGATCAGCGCCCGTCGAGCCTGAGGAAGCGGAGATCGGCGCCCTGCGGCGCCTGCAGCACCTGCTCCCGCACCAGCCGGTCCCAGCCGCGCGCCGGTACCGGCGGCGGCGCCCAGGCGGCGCGGCGGCGCGCCAGCTCCTCCTCTGGCACCAGCAGGTCGAGCCGCCGCTCGCGCACCGAAAGCCGCACGCGGTCGCCGCTCTCGACCAGCGCCAGCGGCCCGCCGGCGGCGGCTTCGGGGGCGACGTGCAGCACGATGGTGCCGAAGGCGGTGCCGGACATGCGGCAATCGCTGATGCGCACCATGTCCTTCACGCCCGCGCGGGCCAGCTTTTTCGGGATGGGGAGGTACCCGGCTTCCGGCATCCCCGCCGGCGTCAGCGGGCCGGCATTCTTCAGGACAAGGATGTCCTGCGGCGTGACGTCCAGCGCGTCGTCATCCACGCGCCGCGCCAGGTCGTCGAGCCCGTCGAAGACGACGCAGCGCGCCTCCGTCTCGAACAGCGCTTGCGTCGCGGCGCTGCGCTTCAGGATCGCGCCCTCCGGCGCCAGCGTGCCGAACAGCGCGACGAGGCCGCCGGCCGGGCTCACCGGCGCCTCCCGCGCATGGATGATGGCGCGGTCCACATAGGCCGGCGGCTCGGCTAGGCGCTCCGCCAGCGTCCGGCCCTCCAGGTCCCGGCACGAGAGGTGCAGCAGGTCGCGCAGCTCATGCAGCAGCGCGCGCATGCCGCCGGCGGCGTGGAAATCCTCCATGTAACCCTCGCCGGTGGGCTTCAGGTCCACCAGCACCGGCGTCTCCTCGGAGAGCGCATCCAGTCGCCGCAGATCCACCGGGATGCCGCGCCGCCCGGCGATCGCCGCCAGGTGGATCAGCGCGTTGGTGGAGCCGCCGAGGGCGAGCAGCACGCGGAGCGCATTCTCGACGCTCTCCGGCGTGATGAGCTCGGAAGGCCGCACCGGCTGCGCGATCAGCCGCATCGCCGTCTCTCCCGCCGCTTCGGCGATGCGGAGGCGATCGGCATGGACGGCGGGCGCTGACGCACCCTCGAGCGGCATGAAGCCGAGCGTCGCGGCCAGGCAGGCCATTGTCGAGGCGGTGCCCATGACCCCGCAGGTGCCGGCCGTCGTCGCCAGCTTGCCCTCGATGGCGCCGATGCGCTCGGCGCTCACCTCGCCGGCGCGGTAGCGCGCCCAGTAGCGGCGGCAATCGGTGCAGGCGGAGAGCCGCTCACCCTCGAAGCGCTGCGCCAGCATCGGGCCGGTGACGAGCATGACGGCGGGGACGTCCGCGCTCGCCGCCGCCATGAGCTGGGCGGGGACGGTCTTGTCGCAGCCGCCCACCAGCACGACGGCGTCCATCGGCTGCGCGGAGAGCATCGCCTCCGTGTCCAGCGCCATCAGGTTGCGGTAATGCATGGAGCACGGGTTGAGCGAGGGCTCGCACAGGCTGACGGTGGGGAAGGCGAGGGGGAGCCCGCCCGCCGCCAGCACGCCGCGCTTCACCGCCTCGACCAGCTCCGGCACGGTGCGGTGGCAGTTGTTGTAGTCGCTCGCCGTGTCGGCGATGCCGACCACCGGCCTCTCCAGCATCGCCCGCGAATAGCCCATGGAGGCGGCGAAGCTGCGCCGGAGATAGAGCGCGAAGTCGCGGTCGCCGTAATTGGCGGAGCGGTTGGCGAGGCCTCTCGGCTTGCTCTCGTCCATCATCGCGCCCTCCCGTGTCGCCGGGAAGCTAGGGCGCGGCTGCGGCACGGTCCAGCGCGCCTGCCCGCACAGCGCTGCCGCTCACCCCACCGGCCGGTGGCAGACGCAGCAGAGCTTGTGGCCGTCCAGGTCGCGCACATAGGCGCCGTAGTAATGGGGATGGTAGTGCGGGCGGAGGCCTGGGGCGCCCTCGTCCCGCGCTCCGGCGGCAAGCGCCGCGGCGTGCACGGCATCCACCGTGGCGCGATCCCCGGCCTCGAAGCCGATGGTGACGCCGTTGCCGACCGTGGCGGCCCGGCCGTCCAGCGGGCGCACCACCCAGAATTGCGGCGTGGTGTCGGGGGCGGCGGCATAACCGGCGAAGCCCTTCTCCAGGTCTGAGTCCTGCCGCTTCAGGCCGAGCGGCGCGAGAACGCGGTCGTAGAAGGCGATGGCGCGGGCCAGGTCGTCGCTGCCGACCGTGACATGGCTGAACAAGGCGGTCCCCTCCCGGTCCGTTGCGCCGCGAGGTCCAGAGCGGATCGCGGCGAGCGGGAACCGCCTTAGCATAACCGGGGCAGAGGGTGCGGTATCATGTTACCGCACCTGCGAAAGCCGCGCGGCGCTTGACCCGGCGCGGCCCTGGCGCCATAGACCGTGCCCTGATCCACGGACCCCGCCGCCTTCCATGCTGCACAGAGAAACCCGTTCGCTGAAGCCTGCCGAGGTGCAGAAGGCCTGGGTGGTGATCGACGCCGAGGGCCTGGTGCTCGGCCGGCTCGCCGCCTTCGTCGCCAACCGCCTGCGCGGCAAGCACAAGCCGCAATTCACCCCCCACGTGGATTGCGGCGACCACGTCGTCGTCGTGAACGCCCGCAAGGTGCGGGTCACCGGCCAGAAGGCGGAGCAGTCGGTCTTCTACTGGCATACCGGCTACCCCGGCGGCATCAAGGGCCGCACGCTGCGGGAGCGGCTGCAGAGCCGCTACCCCGAGCGGGTCGTCGAGAAGGCGGTGGAGCGGATGATCAGCCGTGGCCCGCTCGGTCGGCGGCAGATGAAGAACCTGCACATCTATGGGGGGTCCGAACATCCGCATGCCGGCCAGCAGCCCACCCCCCTCGATGTCGGGGCGATGAACCGCAAGAACCTCGCGCCAGGCGGCGCGCAGAAGAATGCTGCGCCGGGCGCGGAGAAGGCGGCCTGAGCATGAGCGAGCAGACCCCCACCCCCCCGCAGGGCACCGGCACCCTCGCCGACCTCCGCAACCTGGTGCAGGGCACGCCGGCGGCGCCCGAGCAGGCCGTGCCGCGCGAGCCGAAGCGCGATGCGCAGGGCCGCGCCTATGCCACCGGCCGCCGCAAGGACGCCGTGGCGCGCGTCTGGATCAGGCCGGGCAAGGGGCAGATCACCATCAACGACAAGCCGGCCGCGAGGTACTTCGCGCGCCCGGTGCTGCGCATGCTGATCACCCAGCCCTTCCTGGTGGCCGACCGCTACCAGCAATTCGACGTGGCGGCGACGGTGACCGGCGGCGGCCTTTCCGGCCAGGCCGGCGCGGTGCGCCACGGCATCAGCCGCGCGCTGACCAACTACGAGCCGGATCTCCGCGCCATCCTGAAGAAGGCCGGCTTCCTGACCCGCGATCCGCGCGTGGTCGAGCGGAAGAAGTACGGCAAGGCGAAGGCGCGACGTTCCTTCCAGTTCAGCAAGCGCTAGCGCCGACCGGACCGGCGCGCGCGCCGGCCGCAGGGCTGTCATTACGGGGGGGCGGGTCCGGCAGGGCCCGCCCCCTCTTGCTTTTCCGCCCCGCTTCCGGGGCAATGCCGTCAGAGGAGGCCCCCAATGGCGCGGTCCACGACCCCGAGCGTGTTCATCGACGGCGAGGCCGGCACCACCGGCCTCGAGATCCGCGAGCGGCTCGCCCTGCTGCCGCACATCGCCCTCCGATCCGTCGCACCGGAGCGCCGCAAGGACCCGGAGGCACGCCGCGCGCTGATGGCGGAGGTGGACCTCGTCGTGCTCTGCCTGCCCGACGAGGCGGCGAAGGAGAGCGCGGCGCTGGCCGCCTCGCTCGGCGCGGACGCGCCGCGCGTGCTGGATGCGAGCAGCGCGCATCGCGTCCATCCCGACTGGGCCTATGGCCTGCCGGAGCTGACGCCCGAGCAGCCGGCGACGATCGCCGCGGCGCCGCGCGTCTCCAACCCCGGCTGCTACCCCACGGGGGCGATCCTGCTGCTGCGGCCGCTGGTGGATGCCGGCCTGCTGCCGGCGGATCATCCCGTCGCGGTCACCGCCGTCTCCGGCTATTCGGGCGGGGGGCGCAGCCTGATCGAGGCCTACGAGGCCCGCCGCGCCCCGGATGTCGAGCTCTACGGCCTTGGCCTCGAGCACAAGCACGTGCCGGAGCTGCAGAAGTATTCGGGCCTGAGCCGCCGGCCGATCTTCATCCCCATGATCGCCGACTACCGTCAGGGCATGGTGGACAGCATCCCGCTCGACCTCACGGCGCTGCCGGGGCGGCCGGCGCCCGCCGATCTGCACGCCTGCCTCGCCGCCCGCTATGCGGGGGCGGACCACGTGCGCGTGGTGCCGGCCGAGCCAGGGGGGCGGCTGGAGCCGCAGGCGCTGAACGGGACGAACCTGATCGAGCTCCGGGTCCATGGCAACGAGGCGCGCGGCCAGGCGGTGCTGACGGCGCGCTACGACAACCTGGGCAAGGGCGCTTCCGGCGCGGCCGTGCAGAACATCGGCCTCATGCTCGGCGTTCCGGTGGAGACGCGGCTGCCCTCCCGCGCGGCGGCGGAATAGGAGGCGAGGCGATGAGCGATGAGATGACGATCGGCGCCGCCAGCGGCATCGGCACCCCCGGCCCGCTCTACCCCTTCGAGGGCAAGTGGCCCGTCCTGCATCCCAGGGCCTTCGTGGCGCCGACCGCCGCCGTGATCGGCGACGTCGAGATCGGCGAGGGGACGAGCATCTGGTACCACTGCGTGCTGCGCGGCGACACCAACTTCATCCACATCGGCGCGCGCACCAACATCCAGGACGGCACCATCATCCACGTGAACGCCGGGACGCAGGCGACGCGGATCGGCGACGACGTGACGGTCGGGCATGCGGCGATCGTGCATGCCTGCACGCTGCTGGACCGCGCCTTCGTCGGCATGGGGGCGACGGTGCTGGACGATGCGGTGATCGAGGAGGGCGGCGTGCTCGCCGCCGGGTCGGTGCTTCCACCGGGGAAGCGGATCGGCCGCAACGAGCTATGGATGGGCAACCCGGCGAAGCTGGTGCGGGTGCTGACCGAGGAGCAGCGCGCGAGCTTCGACCGGCCGGCGCCGCACTATGTGGAGCTGGCGGGGCGGCACCGCGCCTCGCTGGGGTGAGGGCGGGCCCGGCCTTCGGTGAGCATCGGGCCGTGCTCGCCATGGTCAAGGGCGCTGCGCGCCGCTGCGCGGTGGCTTCGCCACCCTTGACCATGGCTGCGCGCGGCCCGCTCCGGAGGATGGCCGGGACGGGGAAACGACCCTGCTTTCAGCCGAACCGAGAAACAGGGTTCGGCTTTGCGCAAGCGGATTGGGGGGTGGGAGTTGAGGGCCACCTAGGCCTGTGGCGACTGCGTTGCGATCTGTCCCGCTGCCGCCCGAGCCTCCATGGGCCGCACCCGCCGCTCGAACAGCCCGGCCAGGCCGCGCGGCAGGAACAGCATGAACAGCACCAGCAGCAGCCCGTAGACGAAGGCCGCCGCGCCCGTGAACTCCGTGCCGAAGCCGACACGCAGCGATTCCTCCAGCCCCACCGTGATCAGCGCCCCGATGGTGGGGCCGAGAGGGTGGTACATGCCCCCCGCGATCGCCGCGAAGACGATCTGCAGCGAGATGCCGAGTCCGGCGAGCGATTCCGGGTTCAGGTACATGCGATACTGCGCGGTCAGCGCGCCCGCCGTCGCGGCCAGCGCGGCGGAGATCGCGGTGACCTTCAGCTTCTCCCGCGTCACCTGGATGCCGATACTGGCCGCCGCATCCTCGTCCTCGGCGATCGCGGCCAGCGCCTTGGAGGACATGGAGCGGTCCAGCAGCCGCCAGGCGATCAGCCCGACCACCCAGGCGGCAAGCGCCAGCCACCAGAAGCCCGCCTTGTCGAACTGCATGGTGGCCAAGCCCGCGCCGGGCGCCGCGCCGTTCGGCGTCATGCCGAGCGAGCCGCCGGTCAGGTCGCGCAGCGCGACGACCAGGATGCGCACGATCTCGCCCGCCGCCAGCGTGACCAGCGCGAAGTAGTGGCCGACCACGCGCAGATGGAAGGCGGGATAGCCGAGCAGGAGCCCCGCCGCCGCAGCGGCGGCCACGCCGATGGGCAACCCGACCCAGGGCGTCACCCCCGCTAGGTTCCACAGCAGGGCCATGGAATAAGCGGCGATGCCGAGGAAGGCGCCATGGCCGAAGGAAACCAGGCCGAAACGGCCCATCATCGCCCATCCCGTCGCGGCCAGTGCACCGAGGGCCGCGGTGATCATCAGGTGCAGGAAGTAGTCGGGCGGGGCCGCGAGCGGCACGCAGGCTAGCGCCGCGATCGCGGCCGCCAGCAGAACAGGTCGGTGCGCCGCGCCGTTCATCGCGCGAACAGCCCGCGCGGCCGGGCGAAGATGACGACGATGAAGAACAGGAAGGCGACGACGTAGGAGAGCTCGGTATTCGCGTAGAAGCCGCCGACCGAGACGATCAGCCCCATCAGGAAGGCGGCGATGAAGCCGCCCAGCATGTTGCCGAGGCCACCCATGACGCAGATCATGAAGGTGATCGGCCCGAAGGAGAGGCCGACGAAGGGGTGGACGTCGAGCTGCACGATGAGAAGGCAGGCGGCGAGGCCCGCAAGCCCGCCGCCGATCCCGGAAGCGATCAGGTAGATGCGCTGCGGATCGACGCCCATCAGCGGCATCACCTCCCGGTCCCGCGCGATGGCGCGGATCGCCGTGCCGACATAGGTGAATTTGAGAAAGGCCCAGAGCAGCCCGGCGCCGACCAGCGCCGCGGCGAAGCCCGCGAGCTTGGTGCTCGAGACGAAGACCTCCCCGACCGCCAGCGGGGGCAGGTCCACGCCCAGGCTGCGGAACTCGGTGGAGAAGACCAGCGTCGCCCCGCCCTGCAGCAGGAACAGCACGCCGCCCGTCGCCAGCACCTGGTTGATCGGCGGCGCGTGCAGCAGCGGCCGCACGACCAGGAGGTGCAGCAGCAGGCCAAGCGCCGCGACCAGGGCGAGGCAGAGCAGGAAGGCGAGCGGCAGCGGCCAACCTGCCTGCACCGTGAGGAACCAGACGGCATACATGCCGACCATCACCAGCTCCGCGTAGCAGAGCCAGACCACGTCCACCACGCCGAAGACCAGGTTCAGGCCAAGCACCGGCAGCGCGAAGACGCCGCCGAGCAGCACGCCGTTCACCACCGCTTCCAGCAGGAAGGGGTCGAGCAGCTCCATCAATGCCCCCCGAAATAGCTGCGGCGGATGACGGGATCGGCCGCGAGCTCGGCCGCGGCGCCCTCCGCCGCGACGCGCCCCGTCTCCAGCACATAGGCGCGGTCCACGACGCGCAGCACCTGCGCCACGTTCTGCTCGACGATCAGCACCGTGAGCCTCTCGGCGCGGATCCGGCGGACCAGTTCGAAGACCTGCTGCACCACGATGGGGGCGAGGCCGGCGGAGGGCTCGTCCAGCAGCAGGATGCGCGGGCCGGACATGAGGGCGCGGCCGATGGCGCACATCTGCTGCTCGCCGCCCGACATGGTGCCGGCGAGCTGGTGGCGGCGCTCGGCGAGGTGGGGGAAGAGCGCATAG
>DASQVL010000601.1:0-8132 GCA_035640795.1 Crenalkalicoccus sp.
CTGGTCTCCACCGGCGGTCTGCTGATCGCCATCGAGGCGCTGCTGATGGGCCAGCGCTTCGGCCTGGACACGGCGCTCATGGTGGATGTGCTGAACGCCTCCACCGGCATGAACAATGCGACACAGAAGAAGCTGAAGCAATTCGTGCTCTCCCGGCGCTTCGATTCCGGCTTCTCGCTCGACCTGCTGGTGAAGGACCTCTCCATCGCGCTGGAGGTGGGGCGGGAGACGGCCACGCCGACGCCCTTTGCGGCGCTCTGCCGGGAGCTGACGGCGGCGGCGCAGGCCATGCTCGGGCCCGGCCAGGACCACACGGCGCTGGCGCAGCTTTCGGAGCGGCTGGCGGGCGACACGCTGGGGGGAAACAGATGACGGGATCCGCACACTGGGAAGCCTACGCCATCCGTTACGGCCGGCACGACCGGCCGGCGCAGATGAATTTCCTGAACGCGCCGCCCGATCCGCACGAGGCCATGCCGCTCGACTACTTCGTCTGGCTGCTGCGCGGCCCTGGCGGGCGGGAGATCGTGGTGGATACCGGCTTCGACGCCGCGCTGGCAGAGCGGCGCGGGCGGCGCATCAGCCGGTCGGTCGCCGAGAGCCTCGCTTCCATGGGCACCGATGCCGCCGCCGTGCAGGACGTGGTCATCACCCACCTGCACTACGACCATGCCGGCTCCATCGGCATCTTCCCCAAGGCGCGGCTGCACATCCAGGACCGCGAGATGGCCTTCGCCACGGGCCGGCACATGTGCACCGCCTGCATCCGCCTGCCCTTCGAGGCCGACCACGTCGTCGCCATGGTGCGCGCCGTCTTTGCCGAGCGCGTGGTGTTCCATGACGGGGAGGGGGAGGTGGCACCCGGCGTCACCCTCCACCGCGTCGGCGGCCATTCCGACGGGCTGCAGGTGGTGCGGGTGGAGACGGCGCGCGGGCCGGTCGTCATCGCCTCCGACGCGATGCATTTCTACGCCAATGCGGAACGCGGCAATCCTTTCCCCATCCTCTTCGATCTCGGCGCAATGACCCAGGGCTGGCGGCTGGCACGCCGCCTCGCAGGCGGCGACGCCACGCGCGTCATCCCCGGCCACGACCCGGAGGTGCGGGCCCGCTTTCCGGAAGCGGCGGGGCAGGGGAGCGAGGCGGTGGCGCTGCACCTTCCCCCCGTGCGCTGGCCCGCCGATTGAACTGCCCCGCCGATTGAACCGGCCCTCTCATTGAACTTGACGCCTGCGTCATCCTTGGCGTCCCATGCGTGCCTGAACTGGGAGAAGGAGCGCTGCCGGTGCCGGAGCAGCAGGCGGCAGGCATCGTCATCGCGGGCGCCGGCCATGCCGGCGGTTCGGCGGCGGCCTTCCTGCGCCAGTATGGCTGGCAGGGCCCGATCACCCTGGTGGGTGAGGAGGCGCTGCCCCCGTATCAGCGCCCGCCCCTCTCCAAGGCCTGGCTGAAGGGCGAGGCGGATGGCGCGGGCCTGGCGCTGCGCCCGGTTGCCTTCTACGCGAAGCAGGACATCGCGCTGCGCCTCTCGACGCGCATCCTGGCGCTGGACCGCGCGGGGCAGCGCCTGCTGCTCGCCGATGGCGGGGCGGTGCCCTATGACCGGCTGATCCTGGCGCTCGGCGCCAGCCCGCGGAGGCTCTCCCTGCCGGGCTGCGCGCTGGACGGCGTGCTGGAGCTGCGCACGACGCTGGACGCCGATCGCATCAAGGCCGCACTCGGCCCCGGCGTGCGGCTGGCGGTCATCGGCGGCGGCTATATCGGGCTGGAGGTCGCGGCCTCCGCGCGCGCTCTCGGCGCCGAGGCCGTGGTGATCGAGCGCGAGGCACGGGTGTTGGCACGGGTCGCCAGCGCGGAGCTCTCGGCCTATGTGACGGAGCAGCACCGCGCCCAAGGTGTCACGATCCTGTGTGGCGCGGATGTGGAGGGGCTGGAGGGCCAGGCGGGCCGCGTCGCCGGCATCCGGCTGCGCGACGGCGCGCTGATCTCCTGTGACGTCGCGCTGATCGGCGTCGGCGCGGTGCCCAATGACGGTCTAGCGCGGGAGGCCGGCCTCGCGGTCGCCGGCGGCATCCTGGTGGATGAGCGCGCGCGGACCGAGGACGCGCTGATCCACGCCATCGGCGACTGCACGGTGCGCCCGGTGCCGCTTTACGGCCGCAAGCTCCGCCTCGAAAGCGTGCCGAACGCCATCGAGCAGGCGAAGCAGGCGGCGGCCGATCTGTGCGGCCGCGCGCAGCCCGCACCCGAGGTTCCGTGGTTCTGGTCCGACCAGTATGTGCTGCGCATCCAGATCGCCGGGCTGCTGCACGAGGTCGCGCGGACCGTCGCGCGCCGCGACCCCGCAACGGGCGGCGTCGCCTTCTTCCACCTCGCTGCCGATGGCTGCGTGCAGGCGGTGGAAGCGGTGAGCGCTAGCGCCGAGTTCATGGCCGGCCGGCAGATGATCGCGAAGCGCCTGCCCGTCGCGGCCGAGGCGCTGGCCGACCCCGCGCGGGCCATGCGCGAGCTGATCCCCTCCTGAACGGAAGGCCGAGTGAATGCCGCTGGTGACCTATATCGAGCATGACGGGACCGAGCACGAGATCGAGGTGCCGGTCGGCCTCTCCGTCATGCGCGGCGCGGTGGACAACAACGTCCCCGGCATCGACGCCGATTGCGGCGGCGAATGCGCCTGCGCCACCTGCCACGTCTTCGTGGACGAGGCTTGGCTGGCGAAGACCGGCACGCAAGGCGAGCAGGAGCGGAGCATGCTGGGCTTCGCCGCGACGGCGCAGCCCAATTCCCGCCTCTCCTGCCAGATCACCATGACGGAGGCGCTGGACGGCCTCATCGTCCGGCTTCCGGAAGCGCAGCACTGAGGAGACGCCCCGATGAACGCCCCGGTGAATGTCGACCACGAAGCGATCGCCGCTTCCCTGCCGATCGAGAAGCTCGACCCGAGCAACCCGGAATTCTTCCGCGACGACGTCTGGTACCCCTATTTCCGCCGGCTGCGGCGGGAGGACCCGGTGCACTTCACGGCCGAGAGCATGTACGGCCCGTTCTGGTCCATCACCAGGTACAAGGACATCGTGCAGGCGGAGCTCGCCCACAAGCAGCTCTCCTCCGAAAGCCTCCATGGCGGCATCACCATCCGCGACCGCGACAAGGATCTGCGGCTGCCGATGTTCATCGCCATGGACCAGCCGGAGCATGACGAGCAGCGCAAGGCGGTGCAGCCCATCGTGGCGCCGGGCAACCTGGCGAAGCTCGAGGGCATCATCCGCGAGCGCGCCTCTGCCATCCTGGACGGGCTGCCGCGCAACGAGACCTTCAACTGGGTGGACAAGGTCTCGATCGAGCTCACCGTGCAGATGCTGGCGACGCTGTTCGACTTCCCGCAGGAGGATCGCCGGCTGCTCTCCCACTGGTCGGACTGCGCGACGGCGCTGCCCATGCCCGGCGGGCTGATCGAGAACGAGGAGCAGCGCGAGAAGGTCTTCCACGAGATGCTGGCCTACTTCATGCGGCTCTGGAACGAGCGCGTGAACGCCGAGCCGCGGCCGGACCTCGTCTCCATGCTCGCCCATTCGCCGGCGACGCGGAACATGTCGCCGCGCGAGTTCATGGGCAACCTGATCCTGCTGATCGTCGGCGGCAACGACACCACGCGAAATTCGATCAGCGGCGGCGTGCTCTTCCTGCATCAGAACCCGGGCGAGTTCGCCAAGCTGCGCGCCAATCCCGCGCTGATCGAGAGCATGGTGCCGGAGATCATCCGCTACCAGACGCCGCTGTCCCACATGCGCCGCACCGCCGTCGCGGACATCGAGATCCGCGGCAAGCGCATCCGCGCCGGCGACAAGGTGGTGATGTGGTACATCTCCGGCAACCGCGACGAGGAAGCGGTCGAGAACCCGGACGCCTTCATCATCGACCGCCCGCGGGCGCGCCAGCACCTCTCCTTCGGCTTCGGCATCCATCGCTGCGTGGGCAACCGCCTGGCCGAGATGCAGCTGAAGATCCTGTGGGAGGAGATCCTGAAGCGCTTCGAGCGCATCGAGGTGGTGGGGCCGGAGAAGCGGGTCCTCTCCAGCTTCGTGCACGGCATCACCGAGTTGCCGGTGCGCATCCCGGGCTGAGCCTTTGCCGCGCGCGGCCTTCAGCCGCGCGCGGCCCCGGGCAGGCCGTGCAGGATGAAGCGCACGGCGACCGCCGCCGCCTCCTCCGGGTCCGGATCGGGGCGCGCCAGCATCTCCTCGCCCATCTGGCGCGCCACGCCGATCGCGGCCGCGGCCAGATAGGGTGTGTCCGCGCGGGGGGAGAGCAGGTCGCCGAGCTTCCGCGTCAGCGCAGCGCGCACCTCCTCGAACACCGCACGTTGTGCGGGTGTCGCCATCCGCAGCGAGGGGATGCGGTCCAGCGCGCGGATCGGCGCCGCGGCGCCGCCCTGCTCCTCCAGCAGGAAGCGGAAATAGGCGCGCACCACGCTGTCCAGATAGCTCTCGAGCCCGCTCGCCTGCTCGCCATGCAGCCGCAGCATGGGCCGCAGCCGCTCCGCCGCGTCCTCGGCGAGTGCTGCGCCTATCTCCTCCTTGGAGCGGAAGTAGTTGTAGAAGGTGCCGGAGGCGAGTTCGGTGCGGCGGATGATGTCGCGCACGCTCGCCGCCTCGTAGCCGATCTCGGCAAAGACCTGGCGGGCGGCGGCCAGGATGGCGGCGCGGTTGTTCGCCTTGGCCTGCTCCCGGCGTCCCGGCCGGGGCGCCTCGCACAGGGCATCGGGGGCCGGGGCTGGATGCATTGCGGCAGAAGAGCGCCGTAGCGGCGGGCCGGCAAGGGCCGGGCTGCACCGGAGGGCGGACGCGTCACGGCCATGCAACAACCCGGGGGTGGCCCGAGGGCGGCAAGCGGCGGCGCGCGCCAGGCGGGCGGCGCCCGTGGCGGCCCCGGGGTTGCCGGGCGGCCCCATCCGGGCAAGTTTCCATCCCGAACCCCCCATCCAACCTGCCCCCGCAGGACCCTCGCCCAGGACCGCGCCATGCCCGACGTGCTGCCGCCCACCGCCGTCTCGCTGAAATTCGGCGTCGGCCAATCCGTCCCCCGGCAGGAGGACCCCGTGCTGCTGCAGGGCCGGGGCCGCTACACGGACGACCTGACGCTGCCCGGCCAGCTCTGGTGCGTCATGGTGCGCAGCCCCTATGCGCATGGCGTCATCCGGGGCATCGACACCGCCGCGGCGCTCGAGGTGCCGGGCGTGGTCGCCGCCTTCACCGGCGCCGACCTTGCCGGCTACGGCACCATGCGCTGCGTGCTGCCGCTGAAGAACCGCGACGGCACGCCGCTCCGCAACATCGAACGGCCGAGCCTTGCCACCGACAGGGTGCGCTTCGTCGGCGACCCGGTGGCCTGCGTCATCGCCGAGACGAAGATGGCCGCCCGCGACGGGGCGGAGGCCGTGCTGCTCGACATCGACACGCTGCCCGCGGTGACCGAGGCCTCGGCCGCCGCGGCGCCCGGCGCGCCCCAGCTCTACGAGAACATCCCCGGCAACCTGGTGCTGGATTTCCATTACGGCGACGCCGCGAAGGTGGCCGAGGCCTTCGCCCGCGCGGCGCACGTGACGAAGCTCGACATCCGCAACAACCGCGTCGTCGTCTGCGCCATGGAGCCGCGCAGCGCGCTCGGCGAGTACGAGCCGGAGACCGGGCGCTACACCCTGCATGTGGGCAGCCAGGGCGTGTTCGGCCTGCGCGCGCAGATGGCGAACGACATCCTGAAGGTGCCGGTGGACAAGGTGCGGATCCTGACCGGCAATGTCGGCGGCAGCTTCGGCATGAAGGCCAGCGCCTATCCCGAATATCTCTGCCTGCTGCACGCCGCCAAGGTGCTCGGCCGGCCCGTGAAGTGGACGGATGAGCGCACCGGCTCCTTCCTCTCGGACCAGCATGGCCGCGACCATGAGGTGTCGGCGGAGCTGGCGCTGGATGCCGAGGGCCGCGCGCTCGCCGTGCGCCTCACCGCCCATGCGAATATGGGCGGCTACCTCGCCACCGTCGCGCCGCTGATGGGCACGGTGAACTTCGTCAAGAACGTCCAGTCCAACTACGCGACGCCGCTGATCGAGGTGAGCACGAAATGCGTGGTCACCAACACCACCCCCGTCTCCGCCTATCGCGGCGCCGGGCGGCCGGAGGGCAACTACTTCTTCGAGCGGCTGATCGAGCAGGCGGCGCGCGAGATGGGCAAGGACCCCGCCGCGCTGCGCACCCTGAACCACATCCGGCCGGAGCAGCTGCCCTACAGCGCGGCCTCGGGCAGCGTCTATGACAGCGGCGACTTCTCCACCCTGCTGCAGAAGGCGCTCGACGCCGCGGACTGGGACGGCTTCGAGGCGCGGCGGCGGGAGAGCGCGGCGCGCGGCCGGCTGCGCGGGCGGGGCATCGGCAACTTCCTGGAATGCACCGCGCCGCCGGCCAAGGAGCAGGGTGAGATCCTGTTCGAGCCCGATGGCACGGTCACCATCGTCACCGGCACGCTGGACTACGGCCAGGGCCATTGGACGCCCTTCGCCCAGCTGCTGCACCAGACGCTCGGCGTGCCCTTCGGGAAGATCCGCCTGGTGCAGGGCGACAGCGACCGGCTGATCGCCGGCGGCGGCACCGGCGGCTCCAAGTCGCTCATGGCCTCGGGCGCCGCGATCGTGGAGGCCGCGGCGATCGTCGTCGAGAAGGGCCGCGCCGCCGCCGCCCATGTGCTGGAAGCCGCCGTCGCCGATATCGAGTTCGAGAAGGACGGCAACGGAACCGGCCGCTTCACGATCGCCGGCACCGACCGCGCCATCGGCATCATGGAGCTCGCCGCCCGGCTCCGCGCGGCGCCCGACCTGCCGCCCGAGGTGCCGCACACGCTGGATGTGCGCCACGTCTTCGACCAGGCGCCGATGGCCTACCCGAATGGGTGCCATGTCTGCGAGGTGGAGGTGGACCCCGAGACCGGGCATGTGGAGGTGGTGCGCTACCTCGCGGTCAATGATTTCGGCGTCATCGTCAATCCGATGCTGGTCGAGGGCCAGGCGCATGGCGGCATCGTGCAGGGCATCGGCCAGGCTCTGATGGAACGCGTCGCCTATAGCGAGGATGGGCAGCTGCTCTCCGGCAGCTACCAGGATTACGCGCTGCCGCGCGCGGCGGACGTGCCCGCCTTCGGCTTCCTGAGCCACCCCGCGCCCTGCACCACCAACCCGGTCGGCGCCAAGGGTTGCGGGGAGGCCGGGTGCGCCGGCTCGCTGCCCGCGGTGATGAACGCGCTGGTGGACGCGCTGGCGCCGCTCGGCATAATGCATATCAACATGCCGGCGACGCCGGAGCGGGTCTGGCGTCGTATCGCCGAGGCCCTTGCGGCACGGGACGAGCGCGCGATCTTGTGAGGTGGCGGGGCGCTCGCGGGCCGTTAGCCATACGGCACAGCAAGCGAAATGAGCGCCCGCCGCGCGCGGCGGGCGCCCCGTCGCTCGTTCCGGCGCACCCCGCGGCTGGGGAGGGGGAGGGATGATGAAGCTGGCTGGACGCAGGATCCTCGTCGTCGAGGACGAGGCGCTGGTCGCAATGCTGGTGGAGGACGCCCTGCTGGATGCGGGTGCGTCCGTGCTCGGCCCCGCCGCGACGGTGGCGGAGGCGCTCGCCCTGCTCGAGCGTGGCGAGGCGCCCTCCGCCGCCGTGCTCGACCTCAACCTGGCCGGTGAGACCTCGACGCCCGTGGCCGATGTGCTGGCCGCCCGCGGCGTTCCCTTCGTCGTCGCCACCGGCTATGGCGCGGATGGCCTGCCGGCGGGCCATATCGACGTGCCGGTGCTCGCCAAGCCCTATGATCCGGAGGATCTGACGAGCACCCTCGCGCGGCTCTGCGGCTGACCGCGCCTCACGCACCGGTGATGGCACAACCTGCCGACCGGGCAGGAACAACCACGTTCGCGCGTTCGGACAGGACCGGGGGATCAGGCATGGCGGCGCGGCGCAGCAGCAAGGCGGAAGCTGCGGTGGTGGAGGCCGGGCCGGCTCCCGCGCCGGCGCCCGCAGCGCCTTCCCTGCCGCGGCTCTACGGCGTCTCGCCCCTGCTGCTCGGCGCCTTGCCGCGCTGGCCGGCGGGGCTGG
>DASQVL010000602.1:0-2266 GCA_035640795.1 Crenalkalicoccus sp.
GAAGGATCGGCGAGGGTCTTGATGAAGCCGGCGGGGATGTGGATGTAGGGGTTGCGGTCCGGCGGCCCGGCTTCGAGGACGCAGACGGTGGTGGCCGGGTCCTCGGTCAGGCGGCTGGCGAGCACGCAGCCGGCGGCGCCGGCACCGATGATGACGTAGTCGAAGCTGTCGGCCTCGCTGGGCATGCTGGGCGTCCCTCCCGTCGCTGGCGGCCCAGCCTAGGCCAGGACCGGCCGGCCGTGGAGGCGCCCCGCTACCCGCCCGCCGGGCCGCGTGCTAGCCAAGGTGCCGGCCAGGTGGCCGTGCGGGCGTGGCGGAACTGGTAGACGCGCCGGACTCAAAATCCGGTTCTGGCGACAGAGTGTCGGTTCGATCCCGACCGCCCGCACCAGGCCTGGCTCATAGGGGCGTGCATTTGCGCTCGCGCAAATCGCTCCAGCACGTTGTCTGTCAGGCCGAGGTGTTCCAGATGTCCACCTGCCAGCGCCAGCCCGCTGCCTCGCGCCGCCAGATCACGACGTACTTCACCTCGACGGGCGCCGGCGCATCGCGCAGGGTGAGCTCGGCCCGGCCGATCTCCCAGGCCGCATCGCCCTCGGGGCGCAGCTCCACCGTGTGCAGCCCCACGCCGGTGAGGCCCATCGCGGCGACCGCCTGGCGCCAAAACTCCGTGACGGCGGCGCGGCCTTCGATCATCGGCGCGCCGGGCGGCAGGATGCGGGCATCCGCGGTGTAGACGCGTTCCAGCGCCGCCCAGTCGCCGCGGCCGATCACCGCCTCCTCGAAGAGGCGGTTGGTCGCCGCGAACGCGCTCCCGGACATGCCCGTCTGATCTGGCCCGCTCATCTGGCCCCTCATCTGGCAGCGCGGCAGGCTACCACGCGGCGCCGGGCGGGGGCGACGCGTTTCGGCTACGCCGCCACCGCGCGCGCCCAGTCGAGCCAGGGCAGCAGCGCCGCGACGTCCGCCCGCTCCACCGTCGCGCCGCCCCAGATGCGCAGGCCCGGCGGCGCGTCCCGGTAGGCGCCGATGTCGAAGGCGACGCCCTCCGCCTCGAGCCGTGCGGCCATGCGCTTCGGCGCCTCCGGCGGCAGGCCGGGGAGGCGCAGGCAGATGGAGGTGGAGGAGCGGGTGGCCGGATCCTCCGCCAGGAACTCGGCCCAGGGCGTGCGCGCCACCCACTCGGCGATCGCCGCCAGGTTGGCCTCCGACCGCGCAATCAGCGCCGGCAGGCCGCCGATCGCTTCGGCCCAGCGCAGCCCGTCCAGCGCGTCCTCCACGCAGAGCATGGAGGGGGTGTTGATCGTGTCGCCGCGGAAGATCCCCTCCTCCAGCCTGCCGCCGCGGGTCAGGCGGAAGACCTTGGGGATCGGCCAGGCGGGCGCCTGCGCCTCCAGCCGCGCCACCGCGCGCGGGGAGAGAGCGAGCATGCCGTGCGCCGCCTCGCCGCCCAGCACCTTCTGCCAGGACCAGGTCGCCACATCCAGCCGGTCCCAGGGGAGTTCCATGGCGAAGGCGGCGGAGGTGGCGTCGCAGATCGCGAGCCCCTGACGGTCCGGCGCGATCCAGCCGCCATCGGGAATGCGCACGCCGCTCGTGGTGCCGTTCCAGACGAAGACGACGTCGCGCGACCAGTCCACCGCGCCGAGATCGGGCAGGCTGCCATAGGGCGCGGACAGGATGCGGGCCTCCTTCAGGCGAAGCTGTCGCGTCACATCCTCCGCCCAGGCGGCGGAGAAACTCTCCCAGGCCAGGATGTCCACGCCGCGCGGGCCAAGCAGCGACCACAGCGCCATCTCCACCGCCCCGGTGTCGGAGGCCGGGACGATGCCGAGCCGCCAGCCCTCCGGGAGACCCAGCAGGGCGCGCGAGCGCTCGATGACCTCGGCCAGGCGCGACTTCGGCGCCGCCGCGCGATGGCTGCGGCCGAGCAGCGCGCCCTCCAGCGCTGCCAGGCTCCAGCCCGGGCGCTTGGCGCAAGGGCCGGAGGCGAAGCAGGGATTGCGGGGGCGGGTTGGCGGGCGTTCGGGCAGGACGGGCATGACGCCGCCAGCGCTAGGCCGGGCTGGCCGGGCGCGCAACGGCGCCGCCTCTCCGCGCGACGTGACCGCGCCGCATCCCTCGCCCGGGCAACATGCCGCCGGGCCGCGGGCGGGAGGCGATGCCGAGGGATAGCGGGGAGAGCGCCGGCGCGGTCACGGCCAGTCCGCGGCGGCTGCTGCTGGTCGGCGGCGGCCATGCCCATCTCGGCGTGCTGCGCGGCCTC
>DASQVL010000603.1:0-3982 GCA_035640795.1 Crenalkalicoccus sp.
ACCGAGCGCACCCGGCGGTTGCCCAGGTTGTCGATGTCGTCGATCTGGCCGCGGCCGTCCTTCAGGTCCATCAGCACGCGGAGCGTCGCGATGATGTCCGCCTTGCGCAGCGTGCGCACGCTGTCCGGCACCTCGTCGAGCGAGAAGCCGAGGCGCATGTTCATCTTCACGCGGCCGACGGTTGAGAGGTCGTAGCGCTCCGGGTCGAAGAACAGGCCGCGGAACAGCGTCTCCGCGGTCTCCGGCGTCGGCGGCTCGCCGGGCCGCATGACCCGGTAGATGTCCATCAGCGCCTCGTCGCGGTTGGTGTTCTTGTCGACCGCGAGGGTGTTGCGGATCCAGGGCCCGACCGCCTGGTCGATGGCGAGCGTCGGCAGCCGCTCGAGGCCCGCCTGCTCGATGGCGGCGAGCTTCACCTCGGTCAGCTCCTCGCCCGCCTCGGCCCAGATCTCGCCGGTCTGCAGGTCCACGAGGTCCTCGGCCACGTAGCGGCCCAGGATGTCGCCGCGGCCGACCAGCACCTCGGTCGTCCCCGCCTCGGCGATCTTGCGCGCCATGCGCGGCGTCAGCTTGGTGTCCTTCTCGGCCGCCACCTCCCCGGTGCGGGCGTCCACCAAATTCTCGGCGAGCTTGATGCCGCGGAAGGCGTCCGGATCGAAGGCGCGCGACCAGCCCTTGGGCCCGCGGGTGAACACCACCTGGCCGTAGAAGGCGCCGAGGATTTCCTCGGCGTCCATGCCGCGCACCTCGCCGGTCTCGAGCTCCCGCTCGGCGCGCAGCGCCTCGGTGCGCGCGGAATCGAGGGCGAGCAGCAGCGTCGTCGCCGGCAGCTTGCGCTTGCGGTCGATGCGGACGTAGCAGATGTCCTTGGCGTCGAACTCGAAGTCGAGCCAGGAGCCGCGATAGGGGATCACGCGGGCGGCGAAGAGGTACTTGCCGCTGCTGTGCGTCTTGCCCTTGTCGTGGTCGAAGAACACGCCCGGGGAGCGGTGCATCTGGGAGACGATGACGCGCTCGGTGCCGTTGATGATGAAGGTGCCGTTGTCCGTCATGAGCGGCATGTCGCCCATGTAGACATCCTGCTCCTTGATGTCGCGGACGGAACGACTGCCCGTGTCCTCGTCCACGTCCCATACGATGAGCCGGAGGCGCACCTTGAGCGGCGCGGCGAAGGTCAGGCCGCGCTGGATGCACTCCTCGACGTCGTATTTCGGCTCCTCGAGCTCGTACTGGACGAATTCCAGCCGCCCGCGGCCGGCGAAGTCGTCGATCGGGAAGACGCCCTTGAACACCTCCTGCAGCCCGGTATTGGTGCGGCTGTCGGGGTGCACCTCCATCTGCAGGAAGGCCTCGTAGGAGGCGCGCTGCACGTCGATGAGGTTGGGCATCGGCGCCACCTCCGGCAGCCGCCCGAAGCTCTTGCGGATGCGCTTGCGCCCCGTGAAGCTGTTCGGGGTGAACGACTTGGTGATAGCGTTCATGCCTGTCCCGTATCCCTTTGCCGGCGCGTGACCGGCGCCCCAATCTCTCTGCCGCCGCCGGCGCGGGCCCCCGTCCTGGGCCCCGGCCACCGGGAACGGCGGCGCGGGCGGCAACCCAGGGGGTTCCCGCCCGCGCCCGTTCCAATGCTCTCTCCCGGGCCGATGAGGCCCGGCGGGTCGGCGCTACTTGATCTCGACGCTCGCCCCATTCTCCTCGAGGACCTTGCGGATCTTCTCCGCCTCGTCCTTGCTGACCGCCTCCTTGACCGTCTTCGGAGCGCCCTCCACCAGGTCCTTGGCCTCCTTCAGGCCGAGTCCGGTGATGGTGCGGATCTCCTTGATGACGTTGATCTTCTTGTCGCCGGTCTTGGTCAGGACAACGGTGAACTCCGTCTTCTCCTCGACCGGGGCCGCCGCCGCGGCGCCGCCGCCGGCCGCAGGTGCAGCCGCCACCGCGACGGGTGCCGCGGCGGAGACGCCCCATTTCTCCTCAAGCATCTTGGAGAGCTCGGCCGCCTCCAGGACGGTCAGGCCGGAGAGCTCCTCCACCAGTCGCGCAAGATCTGCCATTTTCGGGTACCTCGTGATCTAATGGCTTGACGTGGGTTTCGCAACACCCTGGGCCACAACGACCCGTGGGTGGTCGGCGGCCGCAGGCCGCCCGGTGTCCCGGCCCGCCCCCCGCCCGCAGGGGGGCGCGCCCGTTCAGGCCGCTTCCGCCTGCCCGTCCTTCTTCGCGAAGGCCGAAAACACCCGCGCCAGCTGAGAGCCCGGGGCCTGGAGGACGCCCGCGATGCGCGTCGCCGGGGTCTGGATCAGCCCCAGCAGCTGCGCCCGCAGCGTCTCCAGGCTGGGCAGCTCGGCCAGCGCCTTCACGCCATCGGCGTTCAGCGTCTGGGGCCCGAGCGCGCCCCCCAGGATGATGAACCTCTCATTGGTCCTGGCGAACTCCACCGCCGTCTTCGCCACGGCCACCGGGTCGCGCGACCACGCAAGCGCGGTCGGCCCCTTCAGCATCGGCGCGATGCCGGTGAAGCGGGTGCCGTCGAGGGCGCGGACGGCCAGCCGGTTCTTCGCGACCTTGTAGGTCGCCCCCGCCGCCCGCATGCGCCGCCTGAGATCCGTCGCATCCGCGACCGTGAGACCGCCATTGCGGCTCACGAGCACGAAGGAGGTATCGGCGAACACCGCGGCGAGGGAGGCGATGAAGTCGCGCTTTTCCGCTCTGTCCATTCCCGTCTCCAACGCGGCCGGGCCCCGTTCCCCGGGGTCCGGCCCTGCACACGGGGGCGGCGCGGCCCTACACACGCGACCACGCTTCGGGGACCCTCGCGGGCCCCCTCGCCCCATCGCCTGCCCTGCCGGAACGCCACGCCATCGCCGGGCGGGGCCTCGGCCCCGCCGGCGGATCGCTCGGCACCCCGTCTACCGCGGGCGGGGCTCGGCCCCATCAAGGCGGCCCCTCCCCGGAATGGGTCAGGCCCGCCACCTGCGGTCTTGGACAGGTTCGGGCGAGGCTTCCGCCCCGCCCTGCCCGCCGGCCACCAGGCCGGCGTATCTCCTGCGCCGTCCCGCGCCACCGCCACGGCGGCCGGCGCGGGATGGAAACTCAACCCGACGCGGCCAGCGAGCCCACGTCCACGGTGACGCCCGGCCCCATGGAGGAGCTGAGCGACACCTTCTTCACATAGGTGCCCTTGGCGCCCGAGGGCTTGGCCCGCTGGATCGCGTCCACGAAGGCCCGGGCGTTCTCGAGCAGCTTGGCCTCCTCGAAGGAGGCCTTGCCGATGCCGGCATGGACGATGCCCGCCTTCTCGGCGCGGAACTCCACCTGGCCGGCCTTGGCCGCGGTCACCGCGCCCTTCACGTCCATCGTCACGGTGCCGAGGCGGGGATTCGGCATCAGGCCGCGGGGGCCGAGGATCTTACCCAGCCGGCCCACCAGCGCCATCATGTCGGGCGTGGCGATGCAGCGGTCGAACTCGATCTTCCCCTCCTGCACCGCGGCGGCCAGGTCCTCCGCCCCGACCACGTCGGCGCCGGCGGCCTGCGCCTCCTCGGCCTTGGCGCCGCGGGCGAAGACGGCGACGCGGACGCTCTTGCCCGTGCCGTTCGGCAGGCCGACCACGCCGCGCACCATCTGGTCGGCATGGCGCGGGTCGATGCCAAGATTCATGGCGATTTCGACCGTCTCGTCGAACTTCGCCCGGGCATTGGCCTTGACCAGCTGCACCGCCTCCGCAAGCGGGTAGGCGCGGGCGCGGTCGAGCCCCTCATAGATCTGCCGGAGGCGCTTGCCCTGCTTTGCCATGGCCTCAACCCTCCACCACGGTGAGGCCCATGGAACGCGCCGAGCCGGCCAGCATGCGGACCGCTCCCTCCAAGTCGTTGCAGTTCATGTCCTTCATCTTGGTCTCGGCGATCTCGCGCAGCTGGCTCCGCGTCACGCGCCCAATGCTGCCGCCCTTGCCCGGCGTCTGGCTGCCCTTCTCGAGCTTCGC
>DASQVL010000604.1:0-2705 GCA_035640795.1 Crenalkalicoccus sp.
GCGGCAGCCGCACCGCCGCCATCGCGCCCGCCATCTCCGGCCGCGCCGCGAGCTCCGTCCCGAAGCGCGCCGCCAGCATCGCCCCCGCCTGCAGCGCCATCGCCCAGTTGCGCGCCATCAGCGCCGCGCCGCCCAGCCGCGCATGCGCGGCCAGCGCCGCCTCGATGGCAAGCCAGGCGCTCGGGTCCCGTGTGCCCGTCCAGTCGAACTCCGCCAGGTAGCCCTGCCCCAGCCCGTGCGAGATCACCGTCGGGTGCAGCCCCTCCCGCCGCCCCGGCGCGGCCCAGAGGAAGGCGCAGCCCTTCGGCGCGAACAGCCATTTATGGCAGTTGCCCGCATACCAGTGGGCGCCGAGCGCCGCGAGCTCAACCGGCACCTGCCCCGGCGCATGCGCGCCATCCACCAGCACCGGCACGCCGCGCGCCCGGCACAGCGCCACCATCGCCGAAATCGGCAGGACGAGCGCCGAGGGCGAGGTGATGTGATCCAGCACGGCGATCCGCGTGCGCGGGCCGATCGCGGCCGAGAGCGCCGCCAGCACCTCCGCCTCATCCGGACGCGGGAAGGGCAGCGCGATCTCCACCAGCTGCGCACCGGCCGCCGCAGCGACGAAGCCCGCCGTCTTCCGCACCGCGCCATAGCCCTGGTCGAGGATCAGCACCTCCTCCCCCGGCCGCAGCGCGAGGCTGCGCAGCACCGCGTTGCAGCCCTCCGTCGCATTGGCCACGAAGGCGAGGCCCTCCGCATCCGCGCCCAGGAACCGCGCCAACACCGCTGCCGCGCCGCGCAGCGCGCCCGGCAGCTCGAGTGCCATGAAGCGGCTCGGCTGCGCCTCCATCCGCGCCTGCCAGGCCCGCTGTGCCGCCAGCACGCTGCGCGGCGTGGCGCCGAAGGAGCCGTGGTTCACGGTGAGGAAGCCGGGCTCCAGCGCCCAGGTGTCGTCCTCGTTCATCGCCGCCCTCCGCCGGCCGGGCTTGGCACCTGCAGGCGCCGGGGTCTAGCGTCCCCGCCGGCGCCGCGAACCGGCGGCGCGGGAGGGAATGGTGCATCGCCGCAGCCTGCTCGGTGCCGCCGCCGCGGGCCTCGCGCTCGCTCGACCCGCGCGGGCTTCGGCCTGGCCGCCGGACCGTGTGACCTTCGTCACCTCGCTGCCCGCCGGCTCCACCGTGGACCTGACGACGCGGGTCTATGCGGAGCGGCTGGGCCAGCTCTGGGGACAGCCGGTCGTGGTGGACAACCGCGGCGGTGGCAACGGCGTGCTGGCCTGCGAGATGGTGGCGCGCGCCAGGCCGGACGGGCTGACGCTGCTCGCCACCTCCGCCATGACGCATGCGGCGAACCCGGCGATGTACGACCGGCTGCCCTACGATCCGGTCGCCGATTTCGCGGCGGTCGCGCGCTACGGCAACTCGCCCTTCGTGGTGATGGCGCAGAAGCGGCTCGGCACGCGGACGCTGCAGGCGCTGATCGTCCGCATCAGGGCGGAGCCGGGCCGGCACAATTACGGCGAGGGCAGCGTGCCCTCCCGCGTCGCGACGGAGCTGTTCCGCATGATCGCGGGGCTCGACGTGGTGCATGTCGGCTACCGCGGCAACCAGGCGGCCTTCCCGGACCTGCTGAACGGGCGGCTTTCCTTCATGTCGGTCGATGTGATCGGCGCGAAGCCGCTGGTGGATGCGGGCGAGGTGGACGCGCTCGCCCTGACCGCGCCGGAGCGCCACCCGGGCGTGCCCGGCGTGCCGAGCTGCGTGGAGGCGGGGCTGCCCGCCCTCGCCTTCACCACCTGGTCCGGCGTCTACGCGCCGAAGGCGGTGCCGGCGGAGATCGTGGCGCGGATCAACCGCGACATGGCGAGGGTCTATGCCATGCCGGAGGTCGCGGCGCGCTTCGCCCAGATGGGCGCGACGCGCGAGGCCTGGATCGGCCCCGAGGCCTTCCAGCGCTTCACCGGGAGCGAGATGGCCGCCTGGGGCCGCATCATCCGCCAGGCCGGCATGCGGGTGGAGTAGGCGCGCCCCAACCCGGTTGACCCGCCCCCGGACCGGCCGCAGCCTGCCGCGGTACCCCGGCATGGCCACCGCCGGGGCCGGAGAGGGAACGCGCCATGTCGGAAAGCCTGCACCACCGCCACAACGGGCCGCGCATCAAGCACCTGATGGAGCAGGGCGCGCCCTATGAGACCATCACCGTGGACAAGCTGACGCCGATCATCGGCGCGGAGATCGGCGGCGTGGACCTCGCCAGCCCCTCCAACCGGCAGATGGACGAGATCCACCGCGCGCTCGCCGAGAACCTGGTCATCTTCTTCCGCGACCAGCACATGACACAGGAGCAGCACCTGGAGTTTGGCCGCCGCTTCGGCCCGCTGCACATCCACCCCGCCGCACCGAGCGAGCCCGGCCACCCGGAGCTGATGATCATCCGCGCCGACAAGGACAGCCCGCGCGCGAACGGGGAGGGCTGGCATTCCGACGTCAGCTGCGACGAGGAGCCGCCCATGGGCAGCATCCTCTACATCAAGGAATGCCCGCCGAGGGGCGGCGACACGCTGTTCGCCAGCATGTACGCGGCCTACGACGCGCTGAGCGAGCGCATGAAGGCCTACCTGGAAGGCCTGCGCGCGCTGCACGACGGCGAGGAGAACTACCGCGGCACCTACGCGAATTTCGGCGTGAAGGACAAGCCAAGCTACCCGCGCGCCATCC
>DASQVL010000605.1:0-2584 GCA_035640795.1 Crenalkalicoccus sp.
CCCGGGCCGGCCGGGGCTGCGCCGCCCGACGCCGAGCCAGGCTGAGCGCCGGAAGCTTCCGCCTGGCTCATGGCTTCGCGCCGCTGGCCAGGCCCTTGGGCGCGCTGCGCACATAACGTCCGCCCGGCCGCCGCGCGCGGCGCTGGTGGCGCGGCCGGTCCACGTCCCGCGGGTGCAGCCGGACGCCGTCCGTCACCTCGGCCAGGATGCCCGCGAAGGCCTCCGCGCCGCCGGTGACCTCCTCGACCAGGGCGGCCGCCTCGGCGAGCAGCGCGTCCTCCGCGCCGCCGGCCACCCATTCGCGCCCCTCCTCGATCAGCGCGGGCACGGCGAGGGGCGAGACGCGATCCAGCCGCATGTGGCGGATGCGCCCCCTGGCACGCGCCAGCAGCAGGCCGATGCGGGCGACGTCGGTCAGGCCCGCCGCCGCCTCCTGCCGCGTCGCGCGCAGCAGGACGTGGTCGGGCTCGTGCCGGCGCAGCACGTCGTAGATCAGGTCGGCGCTCATGCTCATCTGCCGGCCGGATTTCTCGGCGCCCGGGTGGTGCTTCTCGATCAGCCCGGCGACGGTCGCGATGTTGCGGAAGCTGCGGCGGAGCACGGAGCTTTCCGCCATCCATTCCTCGAGATCCTCGCCGAGCAGGTCCTCCTCGAAAAGCGCGCCGACATCGCCGGGCTCGAAGGCGCTCCAGGTCGCCAGCACGTAGTCGGTGGCGAGATAGCCGAGCGGGCCGTAGCCGAGGCGTTCCATCCGCTTCGTCACCAGCATCCCCAGCGTCTGGTGGGCGAGGCGGCCTTCGAAGCAGTAGGCGACGAGGAACCAGCGGCCGCCGCGCGGGAAGGTCTCCACCAGCAGGCCGTCGGGCTCGGGCAGGGCGCTCCGCTTCTGCTGCAGGCGCAGCCATTCGCGGACCGGCTCGGGCAGCAGGCGCCACTTCCCCGGGTCGTGCAGGATCTCGCGCACGCGCGCGGCGAGCCAGGTGGTCAGCGGCATGCGGCTGCCGGCATAGGCCGGGACGCGCGGCTCGCCCTCCCCGCCGCGGGTCACGATGCAGGTGGTGGCGTCCAGCCCCTCGAAGCGCAACAGCTGGCCCGCGAACATGAAGCAGTCGCCGGGCAGCAGGGTGGAGACGAAATACTCCTCCACCTCGCCCAGCACCGGCCCGCCGCGCAGCCGCACCTTCAGGAGCGGCGTTTCCACGATGGTGCCGAGATTCATCCGCAGCTGCCGCGCCACGCGCTGGTCGCGCACATGGACGCGGCCCTCGGCATCGCGGAACAGCTTGCGGAAGCGTTCGTAGCTGCGCAGCGCGTAGCCGCCATCCTCGACGAAGCGCAGCACGTCGTCGAAGTCGCGGCGGGAGAGCGCGGCATAGGGCTCGGCCCGCGTCACCTCCGCATACAGCTCGTCCGGCCGGAAGGGTGCGTGGCAGGCCATGGCGAGGACGTGCTGCGCCAGCACGTCGAGCCCGCCGGGGCGCGGCGGGTCGCCGTCCAGCTCCTCGTGGCGGATCGCCTGCAGCGCCGCGGCGCATTCGACGACCTCGAAGCGGTTGGCGGGGACGAGGAGGGCGCGCGAGGGCTCCTCCATCCGGTGGTTGGCGCGGCCGACGCGCTGCAGCAGCCGCGCGACGCCCTTGGGCGCGCCGACCTGGATCACCTGGTCCACATCGCCCCAGTCTATGCCGAGGTCGAGCGAGGCGGTGGCGACGACGGCGCGGAGCTTGCCCGAGGCCATGGCGGCTTCCACCCTGCGGCGCTGCTCGATCGTCAGGCTGCCGTGGTGGAGAGCGATCGGCAGGGCATCGTCGTTCAGCCGCCAGAGCGCCTGGAAGACCAGTTCCGCCTGGGCGCGGGTGTTGACGAAGACGATGGTAACGCGCGCGCCACGGATGCGCCGGTAGATCTCCGGCGCCGAGGCGAGGCCCATATGCCCGCCCCAGGGCAGGTGGCCCTCGGGCAGCACCACCTCCAGCTCCGGCGCCGCGCCGCCGCGCACCTGCAGCAGGCGCACATCCTCCGCGCGGCCGGTCGCCGAGAGGAAGGCGCGCAGCGGCTCCGGATGCGCGACGGTGGCGGAGAGGCCGACGCGGCGCGCAGCGGGGGCGAGGCTGCCGAGGCGGGACAGGCCGAGCGCCAGCTGGTCGCCGCGCTTGGTCCCGGCGAGCGCGTGGATTTCATCCACCACGATGGCGCCGAGGCCGCCGAACAGGGCGTGCGCATCGGGGAGGGAGAGCAGCAGCTCCAGACTCTCCGGCGTGGTCAGCAGCAGCTGGGGCGGGTCGGCGCGCTGGCGGGCGCGGCGGTTCTGCGGCGTGTCGCCGGTGCGCGTCTCGATGCGGATGGGCAGGCGCATCTCCTCGACCGGCGCGGTCAGGTTGCGCGCGATGTCCACCGCCAGCGCCTTCAGGGGCGACACGTAGAGGGTGTGCAACCCCTCGCGCGGCGCGCGGGCGAGCTCGACCAGGCTGGGCAGGAAGCCGGCGAGCGTCTTGCCGCCGCCAGTGGGGGCGACGAGCAGGATGGACTGGCCGGCCTCGGCCGCGGCCAGAAGGGCGCGCTGATGGGGCCGCGGCGCCCAGCC
>DASQVL010000606.1:0-3620 GCA_035640795.1 Crenalkalicoccus sp.
GCCTTCGAGGATGTGGCGCTCAGGCTCGGCAACAGCGACCTCGCGCCGCTCGTCGCCCCCCTCCGCCTGGCGCCGCCCATCGAGGGGCTGCATCCGATGGAGATGCCCGTGCTGCCGACCGGGGAGGCGCGCTGCGTGGGCGACCCCGTCGCGCTGGTGCTGGCGGAGACGCGCGCGGCGGCCGAGGATGCGGCGGAGTGCGTGGCGATCGGGTGGGAGTCGCTGCCGCCCGTCGCCTCCGTCGCCGCCGCGGCGGCCCCCGCCGCACCGCTGGTGGACCCCGCGCTGCCCTCCAACCGTGCCTCCTTCCAGAGCTTCGCCACGCCGGGGCTGGAGGCCGCCTTCGCCCGCGCGGACCGGGTGGTGCGTGCGCGCTTCGGCCAGCAGCGCCAGACCCATGCGCCGATCGAGCCGCGCGGCTGCCTCGCCCTCTGGGACAATGGCCGCGCGCACCTGACCATGCGCGTCGGCACCCAGGCGCCGCACCCCTATCGCAGCGCCCTCTCCGCGCGGCTCGGCCTCGCCGAATCGCAGGTCACGGTGGACAGCCCGGAGATGGGCGGCGGCTTCGGCCAGAAGATCATCCCGCTGCGCGAGGATCTCTGCATCGCCGCGGCCGCCCGGCTGCTGCGCCGCCCCGTGCGCTGGCAGGAGACGCGGGGCGAAAACCTGACCGCCGCCCTGCAGGCGCGGGAGGAGGTGGTGGAGACCGCGGCGGCCGTGGCCGCCGACGGCCGCATCCTCGGCCTGCGCTGCAGGATCGACGCCGATTTCGGCGCCTGGGCCTTCTTCCCGGCCAATTACATGGCCCGCGTCATCGCGATGATCCTGCCCGGGCCCTACCGCATCCGCGACTATGGCTACGAGGTCAGCGTCTGGCTTACCAACAAATGCCCTTCCGGCCCCATGCGCGCGCCCATGGCCATCACCTCCTGGGTCATGGAGGGGACGCTGGACGCCGTCGCGCGGGAGCTCGGCCTGGATCCGCTGGAGGTGCGGCGGCGAAACTCGATCACGCCGGCCGACCTGCCCTGGGTCACCGCGACCGGGGAGCGCTACGACGCGCTGACTCCGCTCGCGACGCTGGAGGCGGCGGCGGAGCGTATCGGCTACGCCGCGCATCGCGCGGAGCAGCCGCGGGGCGCGGAGGGCGTGCTGCGCGGCCTCGGCCTCTGCACCGTGGTGGAGAGCACCACCTATGGCTCCGCCTTCTACAAGGCGGCCGGCATCCCGGGCTCCGGCCACGAGACGGCGAGCATCCGGGTCGAGCCCTCGGGCGCCGTCCTCGCCGCCTGCGGGCTGATGGGCTCCGGCCAGGGCTATGAGACGACGCTCGCCCAGGCGGTCGCGGCGGGGCTCGGCGCCGCCTTCGAGGATGTGGCGCTCAGGCTCGGCAACAGCGACCTCGCGCCCTACGGCATGGGTAGCCGCGGCGCGCGCGGGGCGACGGCGGGGGGCGGCGCGCTCTACCTGGCGGGGCTGAAGCTGAAGGCGAAGGTGCTGGCGATCGCCGCCGCGCTGCTCGGCCTGAATAGCCCGGACGGGCTGGAGCTGCGCGAGGGGCTGGTGCTGCGCCGGACGGGGGAGGGCTGGGCGGAGACCGGCCTGACCCTGGCACAGGTCGCGCGCACGGCGCATCTCGACCCGCTGCGCCTGTCGCCGGGGCTGGAGCCCGGCCTGCACCAGATCCTCGCCTATGATCCGCCGCCGATGACCTATTCCAACTCCACCCATGCCTGCGCGGTGGAGATCGAGCGGGCGACCGGGGCGCTCCGCATCCTGCGCTACGTGGTCGCCGAGGATTGCGGCACGCGGATCAACCCGATGGTGGTCGAGGGCCAGACCCATGGCGCGACGGCGCTCGGCCTCTCCAACGCATTGCTGGAGCACGCGGCCTATGACGCGGAGGGGCAGGCGCTCGCCGGCAGCTTCATGGACTACGCCATTGCCCGCGCCGCGGACCTGCCGGGCTTCGCGCTGCTCCACCTGGATACGCCGAGCCCGCGCACCCCGGCGGGGCTGAAGGGCATGGCGGAAGGCGGCACCATGGGCGGCATCGGCGCGCTGATGAACGCGGTGAACGACGCGCTGGCGCCGCTCGGCGCGCGGCTGGAAAGCCCGCCGGCGACGCCGGCGCGGATCTGGGCAGCGCTGCAGGCGGCGAAGCGCGGGTAGGGCGGATCGCGGAGGGGCGTGATACCGGGCGCACGAAGTTCCGAGCGCACGAAGTTCCGACCCCGCGGCCGGCGAAGCCGGCTGAGGCCGCGACGGGCGCCCATGCACGTTGCGGCGCAACGTGCATGGGGTCCCGAATGCGGCCCGCCGCCAGTGCGGCGAGCCAAGCGGCCGCAGGCCGCGCCGGCGCTTGAGGCATGAAGTGCGTCAGCACTTCATGAGCACAGTATGAACGCTCCGGGCGCGTGCATTGCCCTCGGGGCAGCGCTTCAGCCGGCTCGCCGCACCGCCTCCGCCACCACCGCGTCGAACATCTCCGGCGTCAGCCGCCGGGTCGAGGTGTTGTAGCGGCTGACATGGTAGCTGTCGGCCAGCCACCGCCCCTCCGGCAGCGCATGCACCGCGCCATGCGCGAAGCGGTGCCGCGCCGGCTTCAGCCCCGCCGCGCGCAGCAGCGCCTCATGCGCCAGCGTGCCCAGGGCCAGCACGACGCGAAGCCGCTTCATGGCGGCGAGCTCGCCCGCGAGGTACCGGTTGCAGCTCCGCGCCTCGGCCGGCGTCGGCAGGTTGGCGGGGGGCACGCAGCGCACCGCATTGGCGATCCGGCAGCCGGTCAGCTCCATCCCGTCATCCGGCCGCTCCGCATAGGCGCCGCGCGCCAGGCCGTGCTCCAGCAGGGTCGCGTAGAGCAGCCGCCCGGCGAAGTCGCCGGTGAAGGGCCGCCCCGTCCGGTTGGCGCCGCGCAGCCCCGGCGCCATGCCGAGGATGAGGATGGGCGCGTCGAGCGGCCCCCAGGACGGCACCGGTGCGTTGTGCCAGTCCGGGAAGGCGGCACGGTTCGCCTCGCGCAGCGCGGCGAGGCGGGGGCAGAGCGGACAGTCCCGCCCCGGCACCTCAGGCCCCGGCACCTCAAGCTCCGTCGCCTCAGGTTCCGTCGCCGGCCTCCGTGTCCCGGAAGGGGTCGGCCGGGGTCGGCCGCGGGCCGCTGCGTGCCGCAGCGCCGGCGGTGCTGGCCCCGGCGCGCGGTCGCGGCTCCACCTGGCGCCGGGTGAAATGCTCGCCGAGGTCGGCGAGGTCGAGGAAGGTGTCCGCCTGGCGGCGCAGCTCATCCGCGATCATCGCCGGCTGCGCCCGGATGGTGGAGACCAGGGTGACGCGCACGCCGCGGCGCTGCACCGCCTCCACCAGCCGCCGGAGATCGCCGTCGCCCGAGAAGATCACCACATGGTCGAGGTAGGGCGCGAGTTCCAGCACGTCCACCGCCATCTCGATGTCCACGCTGCCCTTCACCCGGCGCCGGCCGGAGGCGTCGGTGAACTCCTTCGCCGGCTTGGTCACCACGGCGTAGCCGTTGTAGCCGAGCCAGTCTACCAGCGGCCGCAGCGGCGAGTACTCGTCGGTCTCCAGCAGCGCGGTGTAGTAGTAGGCGCGCACCAGGTAGGCCT
>DASQVL010000607.1:0-8921 GCA_035640795.1 Crenalkalicoccus sp.
CGTGACCGGCGGCAGCGGCTACGACGCGCTGATCCTGCGCACCACGCCGGACCATGCGACCGTGACGCAGGAGCAGGACGGCAGCGTGATCGTCGTGCTCCAGGGCGCGGTGATCCGTGCGACGGGGATCGAGCGCGTGGAGTTCAGCGACGGCACGCTGGCGGTGAACACCGGCGGCACCCCGAGCCCCACCGACTGGAACACGCTGGCCGCGATCGCCGAGGACAACTGGCTGGCGACCGGCCACTGGTTCGTCTGACGCCCGGTGCGTGGATCAAGGGCGGGCCGCGGCGGCCCGCCCCGCACATCGCCGTCCGCGCGCGACGGCGCCGCCAGGCCGGCGTTCCCCGCGCATCCCACGACATGGAGGCGAGCATGTCCAGCGCGATCGGCGACGCGAAGGGCGTGAACCTGAACACGGCGAGCGTGGATGAACTCGAGCGCATCGGCGGCATCGGCCGCCAGCGCGCGGAGCGGATCGTGCAGGCGCGGCCCTTCGCCTCCTGGGACGACCTGAAGCGCGTCGAGGGCTTCAGCGACAAGCTGGTGCAGGACCTGCGCGAGGCGGGCGCGACGCTGGGCCGCGACTGATACTGGTGTGCGTTTGTGTTGACACACAAACGCCCTACACAAACGCCCTCTGGCGCCGGCGCGGCCTCCGGCCGCTCAGCCTGCTTCGCAGGCTGCAAGTCAGGATTGATGCAAGGCGGTATGAGCGGGCGTCAGCCGCCCTCGCCCAGCCCCTCCAGCACGAGCTGCAACGGCCCCGGCCCGACATGCACGTCGCCGGTGAAGGGGTGCTCCACCGCCAGCACGACGAGCAGTGCCAGGAAGATGGTCGCCCCCAGCATCCCGGTCATCATGATCTGCGCGGCGAGGTTCCGCGTGCCGAAGAAGAAGGTGAAGACCATGGTCAGCACCGCGCTGACCACCAGCACCAGCCAGACCAGCGCCGGCACCACCCCGCCGGAGAGCGCAAGCCTCTCGCGCCGCGCCTCCGTCATCTGCGAGAGCGTCTCCAGCATCGTCTGCAGGACCGCCGAGCCGCGCCCGGTGTCCGCATCCGCCGCAAGCGCGAGCGTATAGAGCGCGGCCAGCGCCGCCGTCACCGAAGGCGCGGCCCGGGCCTCCGACATCGCCGGCCAGTCCTCGGCGATGGCGAGGCGCAGGTAGCGGCGCAGCCCCTCGCGCAGCGCCGCCCGCTCCGGCGCGGCGAGCCCGTTGGAGAGCCGGTCGAGCGCCACCGCCGCGCCGGCCTCGCGCGCCACCGCCTCCTCGGCGTCGCGGAACTTCTCCCACACCACCACCACCGCGAAGGCGAGCATCACCGCGTACACCACGCCGAGGGCGGCGAATTTGAAGCCCGCGATCTCGTTGTTGTCCGTGAGCTTCTCGAGGGTGACGTAGCGGCGGACCAGCAGCGGCCCAGCCATGGCGAGCAGGGTCGGCAGCAGCACGAACAGCAGGGCCGAGAGCCACAGCGGCATCGCCGCGAGGCGGAGCATCACCATGCTCACCGCGGCGCATTCCGGCGCCGTGCCCGCCGCGAGCCGCTCACGGCTTCCCTGGCGCCACCTGGCCCGTGGGGCTCGGGATTCCAGTGAAGGCGGTCGCCCCCGCATCCACCGGCACGATGGCCCCGGTCATCCAGCGCGCCCGGCCGGAGCACAGGAAGGCGACCGCGGCACCCACATCCCAGCCCGTCCCCTCGGTCTGCAGGATGCTGCGCCTGCGTCGCGCCTCGCGCAGCTCCGGCGACATGCCGTCGCGCTGCACCATCGGCGTGTAGACCATGCCGGGGCAGACGCAGTTCACCCGGATGCCGTCCTTGCCGTGATGCACCGCCATGGCGCGCGTCATCTGCACCACCGCGCCCTTGCTGGTCGGGTAGAGCAGGTGCGGATGCCCGCCCATCAGCCCGGCGACGGAGCCGAGGTTCACGATGGCGCCGCCGCCGGCGCGCCGCATCTCCGGCACCGCGTACTTCACCATGAGCATCATGGAGGTGACGTTCACCGCCAGGCCCTGCGCCCAGGCCTCCGGGTCCACCTCCTCCGCCGTGCCCGGCGGGCCGCCGATGCCGACATTGTTCACCAGGATGTCGAGCCGCCCGAAGCGCGCCACCGCCTCCGCGACGAGGCGCGCGCAGTCGGCGGCGCGGCTGACATCGGCCTCGACGACGATCGCCTCGCCGCCCTCCTCCGCGATGAACCGCCGCGTCTCCTCCGCCCAGTCGCGCTGGTTGTCCGCGAGGACGAGGCGCGCGCCGCCGCGCGCCAGCAGGATGGCGGCGGCGCGGCCATTGCCCACGCCCTCGCCCGGCCGCGTGCCGGCGCCGGTGACGATCGCCACCCGGCCGGCGAGGTCCTCCGCGATGCCCTGTTCCATGGCGTCAGCTTCGCACCGGAGAGCAGCGGCGCTCGCCCAGCGCGTCAGGGCGCTTCACCTCGGACAGGCGCATCGCGCCCAGCCTCGCGCCGAGGGCGGCCCGGCGGGTGAGGGTCATGGACGGTTGCTCCCTGCCTGCTTGGTCGCGGCAAGGCTAGCCCGCGATCGGCCCGGCTGGAAACACCGGCCGGTCGCAACCCCGGCCGGCGCGGCCTCCGCCACCGGCGCGAACTCTCCTCCCGGCTCCAGCCGGCGCAGGAGGCCCGTGTAGATCGCGAAATGCGCGCCGTGCAGGCGGAGCCGCCCCGCTCCCACCGCCTCGGCGATCCAGGGAAAGGTCATGAGGTTGGCGAGCGAGAGCCGCACCACCTCGAGCTCCCCCGCCTCCTGCTGCGCCTCCGGCGTGTCGCAGGCAAGCGCGCGGCGGCGCGCCGCGCCGGCGATGCCCATCCAGGGTGCGACGAAATCCGCCGCTTCCTCCGGCGCGCCGCGCAGCAGCGCGTGCACGCCGCCGCACTGGCCATGGCCCAGCACGACCAGGTCCGGCACGCGCAGCACGCGCACGCCGAATTCGAGCGCCGCGCTGGTGCCGTGATAGGCGGCATCCGGCGCATAGGGCGGCACCAGCGCGGCCACGTTGCGCACCACGAAGAGCTGGCCCGGCGCGGCGGCGAAGATCATCTGCGGATCGACGCGGCTGTCCGCGCAGGTGACGACCATGGCGCCCGGCTTCTGGCCCGCGGCCAGCGCCTCGAACCGCGCGCGCTCGCGCGGCCAGGCCTCCGCCCGGAAGCGGCGGTATCCTTCGACGAGCGCGTCCATCAGTGGCGGAAGTGGCGCATGCCGGTGAAGACCATCGCAAGCCCCGCCTCGTCCGCCGCCGCGATCACCTCGGCATCGCGCATGGACCCGCCGGGCTGGATCACCGCCGTCGCCCCCGCCGCCGCGGCGGCCTGCAACCCGTCCGCGAAGGGGAAGAAGGCGTCCGAGGCGACGACGGAGCCGCGCGCCAGCGGCTCGGCGAGGCCCGCGGCGCGGGCCGCCTCCTCGCTCTTCCAGGCGGCGATGCGGGCGCTGTCCACCCGGCTCATCTGCCCCGCGCCGATGCCGACCGTGGCGCCACCCTTCGCGTAGACGATGGCGTTCGACTTCACGTGCTTGGCGACGCGGAAGGCGAAGATGAGGTCGGCGAGCTCTTCCGGCGTCGGCGCGCGCTTCGTCACCACCTTGAGGTCGCGCTCCGTGACGCGCCCGGCATCGCGCGTCTGCGCCAGGAAGCCGCCGGCGACCGAGCGGAAGGCGAGGCCGGGCGCCGCCGGGTCCGGCACGCCGCCGGTCAGCAGCAGGCGCAGGTTCCGCTTCCGCGCGAACACCGCCTTCGCCGCATCCTCGGCATCGGGGGCGATCACCACCTCGGTGAAGATCGCCGCGATCCGCTCCGCAGCGGCGGCATCGAGCGGCCGGCTGGCGGCGACGATGCCGCCATAGGCGGAGACCGGGTCGCAGCGCAGCGCGAGGTCCCAGGCCGTCGCCAGGTCGCCCGCCACCGCGACGCCACAGGGATTGGCGTGCTTGACGATGACGATGGCGGGCCGGTCGAACTCGGCGACGCATTCGAAGGCCGCGTCCGTGTCGTTGAGGTTGTTGTAGGACAGCTCCTTGCCCTGCGCCTGCACCGCGGTCGCGATGCCGGGCCGGGCGCTGCCATCGGTGTAGAAGGCTGCCTGCTGGTGCGGGTTCTCGCCATAGCGCAGCCCCTGGCGCAGCCGCCCCGCAAGCGTCAGGCGCGCGGGGAAGGCCTCGCCCTCCGCCTGCGCGAACCAGGCGGCAATGGCGGCGTCATAGGAAGCGGTGCGGGCGAAGGCGGCGGCGGCCAGGCGACGACGCAGCGCCAGCGTGGTGCCGCCCGCGGCGAGCGCCGCCGCGACCTCGGCAAGCTGCGCCGGCTCGGTCACCACCACCACATGGGCGTGGTTCTTGGCGGCGCTCCGGATCATGGCGGGGCCGCCGATATCCACCTGCTCCACGCAGTCCTCGAAGGGCGCGCCGGCCGCGACCGCCGCCTCGAAGGGGTAGAGATCCACCGCAACCAGGTCGATCGGCGCGATGCCGTGCTCCGCCATCTGCGCAAGGTGCTCCGGCCGGTCGCGCCGGCCGAGCAGCCCGCCATGCACCTGCGGCACCAGCGTCTTCACGCGGCCGTCCAGGATTTCCGGGAAGCCGGTGTGTTCGGCGACCTCCGTCACCGGCAGTCCGGCCTCGCGCAGCACGCGGGCGGTGCCGCCGGTCGAGAGGATCTCCGCCCCCCGGGCGGCCAGGACGCGGCCGAATTCCACGATGCCGGACTTGTCGGAGACGGAGAGCAGGGCGCGCCGGACCGGCAGGGGATCGGGCAGCGGATCGGGCATGGGCGGCCTCCCGCAGGGAGCGCCCGTCTAGCCCGGAGGTGGCCCGGGTGGAACACCCGGGCGGCGCATGGCCAACCCCGGCGGGACCGGGGCGGCGTGAGCGGCGCTACTCCGCCGCGGCCAGCAGGCCCTCCTGCGGCGCGGCGCCGGCCTGCGGCAGCACGCCGTCACGGCGGCTCCATCCGGTCTCCGGGTCGTAGTCGCACTGCGCCGGGTTCAGATGGCGGAAGCCGTCTATGCGCAGCCAGAGGCGGAGCAGGGCGGGCCGGCGCGTCGGCTCGGCCTCCGCCGGCGCGGCTTCGTGCAGCACCGCGTAGTTGTTGACCAGCAGCACGTCGCCGGGGGCGAGCTGGAGGAGGTGGCGCAGCGCCGGCCGAGCCGCTGCCTCCTCCCAGGCCTCGAGCGCTGCGGCCTCGGCCGCGCTCGGCGCCTCGCCCAGCTTCTGCCAGGCGGTCTCGATGGCGCGGCGGGCGTAGCGGGCGGAGAGGTCGCCCTCCACCTGCGCCAGCACCGGCTGGCGCGGGCTGACCGGCCCCTGGAAGGGCGTGCCTTCCTCGCCGCGGTCGAAGAAGAAGCCGCGCGCCAGTACCGGCAGCGTCTCCGGCCGGTCCTGCAGCAGGGCGTTGAACAGGCTGGCGGCGCTGACGAGCGAGATGGCGGCGCCGCGCCGCAGGCAGAGCAGGCCGAGCACGTCGCCCGGGTCCGTGTGCAGGCCGGGGCTAGGGTCGCACACCGGGCCGATGCGGTGGCCGAGCCGGTTCTGCGAGACGGTGCGGCCGAGCTGGAGGGCGAGGCCGTGGAACAGCGCCGCCGCCTCCCCGAAGCGGGCCGGGTCCAGGCCGCGCACCACGGCGAAGCCGCGGCCGCGCGCCACCTCCCGCCACAGCAGGCGGATCATGTCGAGCGAGAGGGTGGGCAGGAGGCAGTCGCCGGGCTGCAGGTCGGCGGCGCCACGTCCTACCTCGGCCAGGTGCAGGGCGGCGGCCGCCAGTTCCTCCGCCTGGGCGGGGGCGATCTCGAACACCCAGTTGCGGTCGGCCTCGAGATCGGCACGCGTCCAGGCGCTGCGGCCGGCAAGGGGGGTATGCGGCAGGCAAGCGGATGGGGACATGGGGCGTCTCTCGTGTTTCCTCCCGAACCCGCGGGGGGAGGGCGGCGGGCCGGTGGCGCTCTGGCGGCGCGTGGCGGCAATAGAGCACTAAGCGCGGCGCACGGAAAGATGGCGACTGTGGGGCGGGGCCGGCTTGGTCCTGGCCGGGAGTCTTCCAACCGGACCGGGCAAGCGCCAAGGAGAAAGGATCAAAAAAAGGATGGAGGGGCTTGGGAGAGGAAGTTCCCTTCCTCCCCCAAGGACACCCTCACACCCCCAGCAGATCCAGCGTCCGCCCCACCACCCGCGCCTCGTCGTACCGCGCGAGCGCCCGCGCCCGCCCCGCCGCGCCCATCCGCGCCCGCAACTGCGGATCCACCGCCAGAAGCCGCAGCGCCTCGGCCAGCGGCGCCACCTGCATGGGCGGCACCAGCAGCCCCGTCTCCCCCTGCACGACCTGCTCCCGCGGGCCGCCGATATCCGTCGCCACCACCGGCAGGCCGGTCAGCATCGCCTCGATGACGCTCATCGGCAGCCCCTCGAAATGGGAGGGCAGGCAGAACAGGTCCGCCGCCGCCATCAGCCGCCCCACATCCCTGCGGTAGCCCAGCCGCCTGAGCCGCGGGCCGAGCGAGGCGGCCGCGCGCGCGAAATGCGGCTCCAGCGCCTCGCCATGGTCGGAGGGCAGCCGCTCGCCCACCGCCCAGAGTTCGGCGTCCGGCACCGCCTCCATCGCCTGCAGCAGCTCCGGCCAGCCCTTGTGTCGTACCAGGCGGGAGACGGCGATGACCACGCAGGCCTCCGGTGCCGTGCCGAGCGCCGCCCGCACCGCTGCGCGGACCCCGGCATCCGGCCGGAACAGCAGCGGGTCGCGGCCATTGCCGGCCGCCACGGCGTGCGGATGGATGCCGAGGCGGCGCGCATCCTCGGCCTCCGCCTCGCTGACCGTGAGGAAGGTGCCGGTGATGCGCCCCGCCGCGCGCTCCAGCGCGAGCGCAAGCTGCTGCCGCCAGGCCGGGCCCGGCTGGTTGAACAGGAAGCCGTGGCAGGTATAGGCGATGCGCGGTACGCCCGCCGCCCGCGCCGCCGCGCGTGCCAGCAGGCCGCTGATCGGCATGTGGGCGTGCACCAGGTCGAAGCGCTCGCGCCGGAAATGGCCGAGCAGGGCGGCGAAGGCGCGGGCCTGGGCCGCCGGGTTGAGGCTGCGCGCCATCGGTACCGCCTCGATGCGGAAGCCCTCGGCGCGCGGCGCGTCGAGCAGCGGACCCTCGGCGCAGAAGCCCACCACTTCATGACCGCGTGCGCGGGCGCCGCGCATCAGCGGCAGCAGGAAGTGCCGCAGCGAGAAGTCCACGTTCGTGACTTCGGCGATCTTCATGGCCGGGGTTTCGACCCGGGCCCCGGCAGAGGGGCTCCGCCCCCCTGCACCCCCCGCCAGGGCTCGGCGCCCTGGACCGCCTTGGAGAAGAACGGCGTTCGTGCAAGGGGGCGATGCCCGAAGCCCGGTCTCCAAAGGGCTCCGGGGCCGTGGCGGGGTGGGGCGCTTGAGGGGAGGGGCAGCGCCCTTCCGCTCAACCCGCAGCCTCGCCCGGCGCCGCCGAAGGCACCCGCCCGAGCCCCCACTGCACCGTGTCGTTCCCCGCCTCGCTCGTCAGCACGATCTGCTGCGACCGCCGCGCCTCGCCGCCAAGATACACGCTCTCCTCGATCGCCACCCGCGCGCCGCGCGCGCGCAGCCGCCAGCCCTGGCCGGAGGGCAGCCGCAGCAGCACCGCCGCGCCGTCCTGCTGCAGGCTGGCGACCACTGCTGGATGCAGGTGGAAGCGCAGCACGAAGCCCGGCGCCGGCGTGCCCGGATCCTGCGTCTCGACGAGGTCCTCGCCGCGCAGGTCGTCGCCCGCCTCGGCCAGGTAGAGGCGGCGGCGGTGGATTGCGCCGAAGGGCCGCCGCCAGCCATCGTGGCTCGCCTCCAGCCATTGCGCGCCATTCGCCTCGTGCCGGTCGGCCTCCACCCGCTCCGGCCGCCGGCCGAGCCCTTCGTCGCGCAGCTCCGCACTGTTGGTGTCGCCGAGCACCAGGGTGGAATGCGCCGCCGTGGCGCGCAGCGCGTCGCGCCACTCGGGCTCCGCCGCGGGCGCCGCGCCGCAATTCACGATCAGCCGGTCGCGGCCGACCGACATCTCGAAGGCGAGCGTTCCGGCATGGGCGTAGCGGTCCGCGCCGCGCGGCAGGCCGGAGCCGACATCCCGCCCACGCCCGGGCGGCGGCGCGCCGGCATCGACGATCACCAGCGTCCGCCCGGCCTGCAGCCGGTGGAAGCCGGTCTCCTCCAGCATCATGGCGCCGCGGCCGCGTGCCTGGCCCTGGGTCAGCACCAGGTCCACCTGGCTCGCCCCCTCCTCCCGGCTGCCGTTGAAGAGGGCGAGCCCGCCATCACCGTGCCGGAACAGCCGCAGCGCCTGGCCAGCCCGCTCCAGCGTCGTCGCCAGCTGCGCCGGGGCGTTCACGCCGGCGCCGTGCAGCAGGTTTCGGATCTCGATCAGGTCCTCCAGCGCGCGCAGCTGCTGCTGGGGAGAGCGCTCGATATGCCCGCCATCGGGGTGGAATTGCCGCTCCAGCTCGCCCGGCAGGAAGCGCAGCCCGCGTTGGAGCCAGGCCTCCTCCTCCAGCGCCACGGCGGCGGCGATGGCGCCCTTCAGCGTCACCAGCGCGCCGCGGTGCATCGCCTCCGCCGGCAGGGAGGCGACGACGCCCCGCGCATCCTGGGCAAGTCGGAGCAGCAGCCGCCGGCGGAAGCCGTCCTCCGCGGTCGCCGCCAGGAAGTCCCAATGGCCAAGCCAGGCGGAGACGCGCGCCGCTGCCACCTCCGGCGCCAGCCCGACCTCCTCCCCCGCGCCATGCGTCAGCCAGTCTTCGGTCAGGTCGCGGGCGCGCAGCCGCGCCGGATCGGTGCCGAGGGCGCGCAGGTCGCGCAGCCAGGCGAAGCCGTGGGCTGCCGCGCGCCAGGCGATCGGCCCGGCGGCGAGGCCCCAGGC
>DASQVL010000608.1:0-6633 GCA_035640795.1 Crenalkalicoccus sp.
CGCGGCAGAGGCTGCGGGCGGCAAGCCGGCGAAGTTCGGCGCTCGGTCGGCACGGCGCCAGTGCAGGATCGAGGTGCCGCAAAGGACGACGGGCGGACGCTCGGAGCGCGGTCCGAGGAGCATGGGCAGGATGCCGAAGAATATGTCGTCGCCGATGACGACGTCGGCCGTGAACTCCGTCAGGGCGTGCCGCAGGCCGGCGTGCTGGGCGGGGATGGTGTCGACGCAGAAGCGTTCCATGACGACGCGCAGCCATTCGGGGCCCGGAGGAATGCATTTCGCTTCGGGAATCACTCCTGCGCCGCTCTGCGTATCAAGGTCCGCGCCCGGAGGCAGAGCGCGGAATCCCGCCCCGATGCCTTCGACGCGGCCACGGAACTTGGTTCCCGACAAGACGATCACCTCGTGGCCCTCGGCGATGAGGATGCGGCCGATCGCCAGTATCGGATTGAGGTGGCCTGGGGCGGGAGTAGAGGCGAGAAGGATTCTCATGCGATCCTGCCATCCTGGACTCTGGGTGCGGGGCCAGGCCCGGCTCGCCCGGAACGTCCCGGTCGGTCGGCCCTGGCGAGCAGGACTCTGGGATAGGGCGGATGCGTCCCGATGTCGGTGCGGCGCGAAATGGCTACAGATGCAATGCCGGTGAATCCGAGGGGGCCCGAGGTTGGAAGCGGGCCGGCGGGGACGGAGCGTGGCGACCTTCCAGATCCGAAACCCCTCGGAGGCGCTGAAACCGTCGCACCCCCCGTGGGCACGTGCTGTGGGCACATGCGGCAGGAGGCCAAGCGTTACCGCTGTAACACGAGTCTCCGCGGAGGACATGGTGGCGTAGCAGCGTGCTGCGAATCTCCCGGTGTCCGAGACTCAAGGACAGGGCGGAGTACCACGATGCACAATCAGGACGGCCACCTGCACGAACCGAGCCACGATCTCCGGTCGGAGTCATTGTTCTCTCTGGTCCGTGATCGCTGGCGTCGCTTCATCGCCACAGTCGATGCGCACCGCCGGCGCCGGAGCGTCCGGAGCGAGCCCGCGACTGCGAGAGTCCCTGCGTCGGCAGATGGCGGCCCGGCGCACCCCGACCCGTGTGCCGACATCCCGCCCTCGTCGGGCTCCGCCGGTGCGCGGTGGACCACTGCTCGAGACAGTGAACTGTTCTATGCGGCGCACTGGGGTTGGTAGGACAGGTCACGCGAGATCCTGCTGGTCGGGCGGTTGCGGGACGCCGCTCCCGTCCGAATCCATCCCGATCCGGCCACTGTTGAACGCGGCAGACGCGCCATCCTGGCGGGAAGAATCCGACGGGAGCGCCTCGTCGGCGCTACTCGAGGCGCCGGGCGTGCCGGCCGGAGATCCGACGGACTGCCCGAACAGCGCCGTCGCCGTGCGATGCGGGAAGACCGCGGCGTCCCTCTTGGGTTTGCTGTGCCTGGATGCCAGAGTCAGGATGGAGGCTTTGCAGGCCCTCGCAACTCCCTCCGGAGCCTGGAGCATGGCCGAACCCCAAGACCACCACCAAACTGCATTCTGCGCCGGCCCGACGTCGCGCGTGTTGGTTGTCGACGATGACCCAGCCATCCGGCGGCTGGTCACCGACTATCTCACGCGGCACGGCATCCACGCCACCGCGGCGGCCGGACGGCAGGATTTGGAGCGCACCTTCGCGGCAGACGAGCCCGGCCTGGTGCTGCTCGATCTCCACCTGGGCCGGGAGGATGGGCTCGACCTGCTGCGCACGATCCGCTCGCGCTCCGACATCCCGGTGATCATCATGACCGGCCACCGCCGCGACGAGGTGGACCGGGTGGTTGGACTGGAACTCGGCGCGGACGACTACATCACCAAGCCTTTCGGCCTGCGGGAACTCCTGGCCCGGGTCCGGGCGGTGCTCCGCCGCATGGACGGCGCAGGGCCAGCCCCTCGTCGGGGGAACAGGCGGGATGTCGTTGGCTTCGGCGGGTGGGTGCTTGACCAACGCGCTCGACGCCTGGCCGACCCCGGGGGCACCGAGGTGAGCCTCACCAAGGGCGAGTATGCGTTGCTTGCCGCGTTCCTCGACGCGCCCGGCCGGCCGCTGACGCGCGAACACCTGCTGCAGGCGACGCGCATGCACGAGGACGTATTCGACCGCAGCATTGATGTCCAGGTCCTGCGGCTGCGGCGCAAGCTCGAAACCGACCCGAACCAGCCGCAGATCATCCGCACGGAGCGCGGGGTCGGCTACATGTTCGCCCTCTCGGTAGAGCGCCAGTGAGGCGCCGCGGGCGCGATCCCGCCCCAGCCACGCCGCAGGCGCCGCCGCCGGCATGTCGGTCCAGCCGCGCCGCGACCATTCGGCCTGCCGGTCGTCATGCTGAAATTCCACGGCGGCGTCCCGCCTGGGTGCGCCATCCGTGGGCGGGGAATTGCCTCCTGACAGCCCTTCTCGTTGGCGGAATGGCGGCGCAGGCGCAGCACTCCTGGCTCCCCGAAGCGGCCAATCGGGAGCCGATCATGCCAATCCCGGCGCCGACGCCGGACGACGCGCCGAAGGTGGACCTGGGAGAGCGCCTGTTCCACGACGCCCGCCTGTCCGGCGATGGAACGCGGACCTGCGGCTCCTGCCACGATACCCGCACAAACGGCGCGAGCGGTGCCCGGCGCGACGCGGCGCTCGACGGGAGCGAGTTGCCGCTCAACACCAGCACGGTGTTCAACGCAGCCCTCAGTTTTCGGCTTCAGTGGACAGGCAACTATCGCACCCTTGAGGCGCAAGCCGAGGCCTCGCTGCAGAGCCCCGCCATCATGGGGGCGAGCGTCGAGACGGTTCTTGGCCGCCTCTCGGCGGACCCGGCGATGGACGCGCAATTTCGTGACGTCTACGGGCGCGGCCCGGATCGCGATGGTCTACTCGACGCGATCGCCGCCTACGAACGGTCGCTGCTGACCCCGGGCAGCCGCTTCGACCGCTGGCTCGCCGGGGAGGACGTGGCGCTGTCCGCGGAGGAGCTGACCGGCTACCGCATCTTCCGGTCGGCCGGCTGCATCTCCTGCCACCAAGGCGTGAACGTCGGAGGCAACCTGTTCGAGCGGCACGGGATCTTCCACCCGCTCGCCTCGCCGGAGCCAAGAATCCTGCGGGTGCCGAGCCTGCGCAACGTGGCAGCGACGCCGCCGTACTTCCACGACGGCAGCGCGGCGACGCTGGAGGATGCGGTGCGCAGCATGGGGCGCGCCCAGCTCAATCGTGTTTTCTCCAATGACGAGGTCGCGGCCATCGTGGCCTTCCTCGGCACCCTCACGGGCACCTACCAGGGCCGCCTCGTGGTTGCGCCCTCGACCGCGCGGCCGCAATGAGGCCAGTCCCGGTCGGCGGCGCTGCGGCGGCGCTGCTCCTGCTGCTCACCTGGCTGCTCCTGCGCGGCATCGACGTGGAGCAGCTCCCCTTCGACCAGGCGCTCACGGCACTTGATCGGGTCGAGCTCGGCGAGAGTGCGATGCAGCGGGACGTGCTCAGCGCCCGCGCCGGCCTGCTCCGCGATTACGATCCCCTGGTGCAGGATGTGCAGATGCTCGAGGACGCCGTCCAGCGCCTGCACGGGTCGTTGGCGGACGAGGCACCGGTCGACCAGCTCGCGGCCTGGCTGGCAGGCGAGGAGCCGCTGCTCGAGGAGTTCAAGAGCGACAACGCCCTGCTGCAGAACTCGCTCGCACAGTTCGGCCAGCTCAGCGGGCGCCTTGCCGAACCTGGCAGCGATGGGCGGCCGGCCGTGCCGGGCGCGGGCGCGCTCGCCTCAGCCATGCTGCGCCTTGCGCTCGACACCTCGCCGGAGGCCGCCCGTGAGGTGGAAGGCAGGCTGGACGTCCTCGCTGCGCACATCGCCCAGAACGGCGAGCATGGCCTGGCACCCAGCGTTGCGGAACCGGCAGCCGCGATGCTCGCGCATGGGCGGCTGCTGCGCGACGTGCTCCCGGCGGAGGATCGGACGCTGCGCGCCCTGCTCTCCTCACCGAGCGAGCCGCGGCGCGAGGCGGTCCGCGCGGCGGTGCTGGCCGGCCGGGACGCGGCGAAGCGCGTGGCCTGGGACTACCGCATCCTGCTCTACGCGACAGCGGTGCTGCTGCTCGGCTGCCTGATCAAGTTAGCGCAGATGCTCCGATCGCGGGCACTCGCCCTACGCCGCCGCGCAGCATTCGAGCACATGCTCGCGGCTGTCTCGACGCGCCTCATCAGGGCCGAGCCCGCTGAGATCGGGTCGCTGGTCGAGGGTGCCCTGGCGCGGATCGCCGAGCATGTCGGCGCCGACCGGGCCTATCTGCTTCTCGCCGGTTCGGTGAAGCAGGAGTTCCTGCGGGCGAGCGAAGGTGTCGGCTTCCCGCCGGACTGGCCGGCCCGGATCTGGTCGCTCGCTGTCCGGCTGAGGCCGTCCGAGGACGGCGTCCTCCGCTTCTCGCGTCGCGACCCGCCGCCGGCGGGCGGCGTTGGGAACGAACTCACCGCCGCGGGCCTGCATGGGTGGATTGCCGCGCTCCGGACCGGCGCTGACGGAGAGGCCACCGCCCTGCTCGGCTGCGACGTCGTCCGGCCGGGCCAGCCGGTCGCCGAGACGAGTGACCTGGGCCCGCTGCGCCTCGCGCTCGACGCACTCGCCAACGTGGTCGAACGGGCGGAACTCGAACAGGAGCGGGCGCGGCTGGAAGCTCAGCGGCAACAGTCCCACCGCATGGAGGCGCTTGGCGCCTTCGCCAGCGGGATCGCGCACAACTTCAACAATATTCTCGGCGCAATCCTTGGCTACGCGGAGATGGCGAAGGAGCGCGCCACCCTCGGCGGCCGCCTGCCAACCGCCAACCTGGCCGAAATACGTCGCGCCGGGGAGCGGGCGCGCGACCTGGTTGAGCAGATCCTCGCCTTCGGTCGGGGCGGCTCGGCAGTGCGCCGCCACCTGCGCGTCAGCGCCCTCGTTGCCGAGGCCGCAGCGCTGCTCCGCGCTGCGCTGCCCCGCGGTGTCCGGCTCGTCGTCGGTGAGGTGCCGGAGGCGTCGATCGTCTCCGGGGACGTCGCGCAGCTGCAGCAGGTCATCCTGAATCTCGGCGTCAACGCTGCACAGGCGATGGAGGCCGGCGGGACTGTCGAGATCAGCGTGGAGGAGCGGGTCACCGCGGAGACGCGCGGGCTCGCCGCCGGCGAGATCACTCCGGGCCGCTATGTTGCGATCATCGTCGCCGATACCGGGTGCGGAATGGACGAGGTCACGAGAGGCAGGATCTTCGAGCCGTTCTTCACAACTCGGGAGGCTGGGCACGGGCTCGGACTGGCGACGGTGCGCGAGGTCGTGCTCGGGCACGGCGGAGCCATCGAGGTGCAGAGCGCGCCGGGAGTGGGCACCCGCTTCGAGATCTGGCTGCCCCAAGCCGGCGCGGCGGATGCCGCAGCGGCCGGCGCCATGCCCGAGAACCTCACCTTGGGCCGGGGCGAGACGCTACTGCTGGTCCAGGGCACGGCAGATCGGCTGCACGACGACGAGGAATTGCTGGCCGCTCTCGGCTACGAACCTGTGGGCTTCGCCGAGCTCGGCCGCGCCCTTGACGCGGTGCGGGCCGACCCAGGTCGCTTCGATGCCGCCGTTGTCTGCGGCGCCGGGTCCGCGTCCACGGCGATCGGCCTCGCCGCAGCGCTACGCCGCGATGCTCCCGGGCTCCCGGTCATCCTCGGCACCAACCCGGCCGAGGGCTCAGGGGCCGGCGCGGTGGCCGCGAGCGGGGTGGTCGAAGTCGTGCGCTGGCCCCTGGACAGCACCGAACTCGCCGCCGCCCTAAGGCGGGCTCTTAAGTTTGCCGACAGTGAACGGGGCAGCGCGTTGCAGTCGTGAATTCCTCACGGACGCCGCCGAGCAGGCCTATGGGTGTTGTTCGGCTCACTGTGTTGCGCGAGCCAACATGCCGGGACCTGTCCGCGGCACAACACCCGGGACGGCCCGTCGTAACGAACATCGCCTGGCCGCCGCGCCGGTCAGATAGCCTTCGCAACAGACACGGCAAGGTCGAGCGCTTGGCCGACGGCCTCAAGCCCGTTTTCCTACGGACGCAACTTGATTCCTCCGTTGTGTCGTCATGCTGAAACCACTCCCTGGCAGGGTCCGACTGATCACCACGAGGTGGAGCCGTATCTCCGCCGCGGTCCGGGGCATCCCGGCTATGGTGAGGGAGAATCCAAGTGAGAAACTTTCTTCGCGCGACTGTGGCGCTCTTGAATCTTGCCGTCGGAACCTCGTTGCATGCCGGCGCAAAAAATGACGGCGGAAACGTATTGAACGCGGCGAAGCGCAGCCGGATGTTGACATGGACCGCTCCAATTTTGATAGGAACCAGCCTTCTGCTGTCTGCTTGCGCGGTAAGTCCCGAATACGGCTACGGTTATGATGGATACGGCTATGATGCATACGGCTACGCTCCGGCCTATGCTTCATTGGGCTTTTTTGACGAAGGCGGCTTCTTTCACCGTGACCGGGATGACAGGGACTTCGACCACCGTTTTGCGGAGCATGACGGGCACGGATTCCGGGATGACCGGGGCGAAAGGGGCTTCGGCCACGGCTTTGCGGGGCATGCCGGACTTGGATTCCACGGAGCCGGAGGCGGCCATGGAGGCGG
>DASQVL010000609.1:0-7868 GCA_035640795.1 Crenalkalicoccus sp.
GGCCCAGGAAGCGGGGTGCGGGCCGCCCACCGCCTATGTTGGGGGGTGACTGCCCGGGCAGACCTGGCCATGTGGCGGCGCGGAACCGGCGGGAGTGGCGGCATGGCGGAGCTCGATGGACCACGGCAGGGGCCGCGAGCAGGCGGCGGGGCACGGCAGCTCGTCGTGCTGCTGCACGGGGTCGGCGCGGAGGGCGCGGACCTGATCGGCCTCGCCCTCGCCCTGGCCGAGGCGCTGCCGCACGCCGCCTTCGCCGCGCCGGACGCGCCGGCGCCCTACGACATGGCGCCCTTCGGCCGGCAGTGGTTCAGCGTGGCGGACCGCACCCCGGCGGCGCTGGAGGCGGGGCTGCGCCGCACGGCCCCGGCGCTCGGCGCCTTCCTGGCGGCCGAGCTTGCACGGCACAGCCTGCCGCCCTCGGCCCTGGCGCTGCTGGGCTTCAGCCAAGGGGCGATGATGGCGCTGTTCTGCGGCCTGCGGCAGCCGCCGGTGCCGGCGGCGATCCTCGCCTATTCCGGCGCGCTGCTGGCCGCCGATTCGCTGCCTGCGGAGCTCGCCGCGCGGCCGCCCGTGCTGCTGGTGCACGGCGAATCGGACGACGTGGTCCCCGTGCAGGCGAGCCGGATGGCGGAGCAGGTGCTCCTGGCCGCCGGGGTGCCGGTCGCGGCGCAGTACCGGCGGGGTCTCGACCATTCCATGGACGAACAGGGGCTTGCGGCAGGGGCGGCGCTGCTCGCCCGGATATTCGGAATGGGAACCGTGACGGGAGCGTGAAAGCCGGCGCGCGAGTGTTGCGTCGCGCCATGCGCGCTGGCATGAAGGCGCCGAAACGCGGCGGCGCCACAGCATCTGGGGCCTATCCGTCGTGGCAGGCCCCATCAGTGGTTCGCCGGCGGTGCGTCGCACCGCCCGGCGGGCGGTGGTCGCACCGGCTGTTGGAGAGCGGCGCTTGCCAGACGGCGGAATTGCGGTCGCCGGATCATCCTTTCCGGCCCTGGTCCTGAACGCGGATTTCCGCCCGCTCTCCTATTTCCCGCTGTCCATCTGGTGCTGGCAGGATGCGGTGAAGGCGGTGTTCCTCGACCGCGTCTCGGTGCTGAACGAGTACGAGGTGGAGGTCCACTCCCCCACCTGCTCCATGCGCCTGCCCTCGGTGATCGCGCTGAAGGAGTACATCCCGGCGGCGCGCCGCCCGGCCTTCACCCGGTTCAACGTTTTCCTGCGCGACCGCTTCGAGTGCCAGTACTGCAGCGAGGCGCGGCCGGCGCACGACCTGACCTTCGACCACGTGGTGCCGAGGAGCCGCGGCGGCCGCACCACCTGGGACAATGTCTGCGCCGCCTGCGGGCCCTGCAACCTGCGCAAGGGGAACCGGCTGCCCCGGGAGTGCCAGATGCACCCCCGCCGGCCACCGTGCCAGCCCACCAGCTGGGAGCTGCAGGAGAACGGGCGGCTCTTCCCGCCCAACTACCTGCATGAGAGCTGGCGGGACTACCTCTACTGGGATTCCGAGCTGGAAAGCTGATCCCCGCCGCCTGCGCTTGCAGCCTGTGCCGCCCGGCACAGCGTGCGGTTGCGCACTGGCGTGGACTGCGCATGCGGCCGAATGCGGCCGCGCGAACAGGAGGCGCAGTATGCCCGCAAGCCATGTCCCGATGGTGCCGCACCATCAGGCCTATCCTTTCCCGATGCCGGCCCAGACGCCCAACCAGGACGAGACCATCCTGGACGGCAACGGCAACCCGACCTTCATCGGCAATTTCCACAAGACGCTGCCGCAGGACGCCTATGGCCAGGTGGTGCCCGCCGCCTACCAGGCCTTCCTCGCCGCGCTGACCGCGCCGCAGGGCACGGCGCCCGAGCAGATGGACGCGCTGCCGATGGCGGTGGACGGCGTCTCGCCCGCCAAGGACAGCGACCAGCTCGTCAGCCCGCTCTCCGGCCGGGCGAATGAGCGGATGCTGCCGCCACCCTCCGCCATCGCCATGGACCCGGCGCCCTCCGTGCTCGGCGCCTCCACCGGCGCGGAGATGGTCGAGCTTTACTGGATGGCGCTGCTGCGCGACGTCTCCTTCGCCGACTTCAACAGCGAGCCGCTGGCAGGCGAGGCGATCTCCGACCTGCGCGACGCCTTCGGCAAGGCGCTGGCGAGCGACCCGACCGCCGATCCCGGCAAGCTGCGGCTCATCACCGACCTGCCGGAGCGGCAGGGCGCGCTGCACCTGACGCAGAGCACGCTGTTCCGCTGCGGCCTGCCGGGCGAGAGCGCCGGGCCGATCGTCTCGCAATTCTTCCTCAAGCCCGTCCGCTACGGCGCGCAGCTGATCGACCAGCGGGTGCAGCCCTACAAGGCGGGCGAGGACTACCTGACGAGCTACGCGGACTGGCTGGATGCCGAGACCCGCGGCAAGGACCGCGCCGACCGGCCCTACCAGACCTCGCGCCCGAACCTGGAGCCGCTGGTGCGGCCCATCCTGACGATGCGTGACCTCGCCACCTTCGTGAACCAGGACGCGCTGCACCAGGCCTATTTCAACGCGGCGCTGATCCTGCTGGCGGAGGGCTATGCGCAGGATGACGGCATGCCGCTGCCCTCCCGTCGGCAGAAGGGCTTCGCCACCTGGGGCGGGCCGCACCTGCTGACCCTGGTCTCGGAGGTTGCGGCGCGCGCGCTGAAGGTGGTGTGGCACCAGAAATGGCAGGTGCACCGCCGCATGCGGCCGGAGGTCTATGGCGGGCGGCTGGAGATGCAGCAGAAGGGCCCGCCGGCCATGCCGCCGCGTCCCTACGGCCTGTCCCCCGTCGCGCTGGAATCCAAGGCGGTCGCGCGGGTGCTGGCGAAGACCGGCACGCATTTCCTGCCCATGCCCTTCCCCCAGGGCAGCCCGACGCATCCCTCCTACGGCGCGGGCCATGCCACGGTGGCGGGTGCCTGCGTCACGGTGCTGAAGGCCTGGTTCAAGGACGACCCGATCAAGAACCCGGTCGCGCCGGTGGCCGCCGGCGACTATGCCGGCCTGCCGAGCGGCACGGGCGGCACCGCGCTGTGGACCGGGCCGGTGCCGCAGCTGCCGGCCTATGCGGGCGGCGACCACATGACGGTGTGGGGTGAACTGAACAAGATTGCCTGCAACGTCGCCCTGGGCCGCAGCATGGGCGGCGTGCACTGGCGGAGCGACAACACGCGAAGCCTCCGGCTCGGCGAGAAGGTGGCGATCATCTTCCTGGCGCGCGAGGTGCGCGACGCGATCGAGCGCAAGGCCATGGGCGGCGGCTACCGCGACGTGGAGCTGAGCTTCCGCAGCTTCGACGGGGAGCGCGTGCGGATCACGCCGGAGGGCGTGTTCATCGGCGCCGGGGGGACGCCGGATGCGAATTACGCGGGGTTCCTGAACTGAGGGCGGCGTGAGCGGCGCCTGGGGGAGGAAGGGAATTTCCTCCCCCAGGACCCGCGCGCAGCCGCGGTCAGGGGCGCGGCGCCGCCCCTACTGCCGCTGCGGCATCGCCTTCGGCACGACGGTCTTCACCAGCGTCGCGTCCAGCGCCTCATAGGCCGCGTAGTCGATGGTCTCATACAGCTCGGCCCGGGTCTGCATGCGGTCCACCATCCTGTGCGTGCCGCCATTCTCGCGAATGGAGGCGTAGAGCTCCTCGATCGCCTTCGCCGCGACGCGGAGGTGGGACACCGGCCAGATCACCATGGCGTAGCCCATCTCCTCGAACTCCTTCGCGGTGAAGAAGGGCGTGCGGCCGAACTCCGTCATGTTCGCCAGCAGCTTGGTGCCCGGCATGCGGCGGGCGAATTCGCGGAACATCTCGGGGCTGGTCAGCGCCTCCGGGAAGATCGCATCGGCGCCGGCCTCCAGGTAGAGCTTCGCGCGGGCGACGGCGCCGTCGATGCCCTCGCTCGCCGCCGCATCCGTGCGCGCGATGATGTAGAGGTGCCTCCGCGCCTTCCGCGCCGCGGCGACCTTCGCCGCCATGTCGTGCGCATCGGCCAGCTTCTTGTCGTTCAGGTGGCCGCACTTCTTGGGCAGCAGCTGGTCCTCGAGGTGGACGGCGCCGGCCCCCGCTTCCTCGAAGGCGCGGACCATATGCATGACGTTCAGCGCCTCCCCGTACCCGGTATCGCCATCCACCAGCATGGGCAGGCCGGCGGCGCGGGCGACCTGGCGGATCCAGAAGCCGACCTCGTCCACCGTGATCATGCCGAGATCGGGCAGGCCCATCGTCGCGCTCATGGCGGCGCCGGAGAGGTAGAGCGCCTCGAACCCCGCGCGCTTCGCCAGCAGCGCGGCGAGGCCGAAATGCGCGCCGGGCATCTCAAGGATCCCCGGCCGGTCGAGCAGGCGGCGGAAGCGGAGGCCGGCAGGCTCCGCGGGCAGGTCGTCGGCGATGACGTAGGGCATGGGACGGGCTCCGGCGTGGTGGCGCAGGATGGGCCGGCGGCGCCGTGACGCAAGCGGGGTCAACGGAAAAAGAGAACCGTCACAAGGATGAGCACGGGCCCCAATATGCCGAAGGACCAGGCGCAGTACCCGAAGAAGCTCGGCATGCGGATGCCGCGCTCCTCCGCGATGGCCTTGACCATGAAGTTGGGCGCGTTGCCGATGTAGCTGTTCGCCCCCATGAACACCGCGCCGCAGGAGATGGCGGCGAGGGTCTGTGCACCCTCCGTCATCAGCCGCCCCGCATCGCCCCCAGCCATGCTGAAGAAGACGAGGTAGGTCGGCGCGTTGTCGAGGAAGGAGGAGAGCACGCCGGTCAGCCAGAAATAGACGACCGGAATCGGCCTGCCGGCCGCATCGGTGGTCAGCGCGACCAGAGCCGCCGCCGCGCCGTCCGGCCCGGCGCGCAGGATGGCGAGCACCGGCGCCATGCAGACGAAGATGGCGGCGAACAGCTTGGCGACCTCGGCCATCGCGCCCCAGGCGAAGCCGTTCGCCTCGCGCAGCGCCGACGGGGTCAGGCGGAGCGAGGCCCAGGTGATCGCCAGGAAGGCGAGGGTCGCCAGCACGCGCTCCAGCCCGATCGGCTCGCCGAGCACCGCGACCTCGCCCGGTTGCCAGACGCCCTGCGCCAGCACGCAGAGGATGATGAGGCCGATCAGCGCCAGGTTGGCGCCACCCTGCACGGCCAGCCGCTCGCGCGGGCCCGGCTCCGGCGCCAGGTGGCGTTCCCGCGCCCAGGCGCGCGCGTCGATCGCGAGGTAGAGCGCGAGCAGCACCCCGACCGTGACCAGGAACTCCGACAGCAGATGGGTGGTGGTCCAGAAGAAGGCGACGCCGCGCAGGAAACCCAGGTAGAGCGGCGGGTCGCCGAGCGGCGTCAGCGACCCGCCGATATTCGCCACCAGGAAGATGAAGAAGACGAAGGTGTGGGTGCGGTGGCGGCGGAAGGCATTGGCGCGCAGCACCGGGCGGATCATCACCATGGCGGCGCCGGTGGTGCCCATCAGGTTCGCGAGCAGCGCCCCCGCCGCCAGCAGCGCGGCGTTCACCGGAGGCGTGCCGATCAGCCGGCCGCGCAGCAGCACCCCGCCTCCGGTGGTGTAAAGCGCGATCAGCAGGGCGACGAAGGGGAGATAGTCGGCGAGCAGCACCTCCCGCAGCGTCGCCAGCGCCGCTTCCCAGCCGGAGGCGGCGGCCAGCGGCACCGCCAGCGCCGCCGCCCACAGCGCCGCGACCAGCCCGTGCCGGCGATGCCAGAGATGCGGGCGGAACAGCGGCAGCAGCGCGATGGAGAGCAGCAGCCCGGCGAAGGGAAGCCCCCAAAGCAGCGACAGCGCGGCGGGGTCGAGCGCTCCGTGCTCCGCCGCCCCGGCCGGGATGGCACTCGCCAGCAGCACCGCCGCGGCGGCGACGCAGCGCCTCATGCGAAGAAGACCAGCGCCACCAGCAGGAGCGGCAGGGCCATCAGCCCCGCGCTCCATCCGATATAGGGAAGGAAGCCCGGCATCCGCACCCCGCGGCGGGAAGCGATGGCCCGCACCATGAAGTTCGGCGCATTGCCGATATAGGTCAGCGCCCCCATGAACACCGCGCCGCAGGAGATCGCCAGCAGGGTGCGGGCATCCTCCGCGATCAGCCGCGCCGCGTCGCCGCCGGCAAGCTCGAAGAACACGACATAGGTCGGCGCGTTGTCGAGGAAGGCGGAGAGCAGGCCGACCAGCGCGAAATAGGCGACCGGCAGCGGCGCGCCCTCCGGCGTCGCCGTCAGCGCCAGCACCCCGCCGAAGGGCCCCGCCGCGCCGGCGTGGAGCAGGCCGAGCACCGGCGCCATGCAGATGAAGATGGCGACGAACAGCTTCGCCACTTCCTCGAGCGGCGCCCAGGAGAAGAAGTTCGCCTCCAGGCTCGACTTCGGGGTGATGGCGACGGAGACGAGGCCGGTCGCGCCGAGCAGGACGATGCCCGCCAGCCGCTCCAGCCCGATCGGCTGGCCGAGCAGTGCGACCTCCCCCGGGTGCCAGACGCCCTGCATCAGCACCGTGGCGATGACCAGCGCGAGCAGGGCCAGGTTGGGCAGGCCGCGCAGCCGGAGCGGCCGCCGTTCCGGCGGCGGCGCGCCGTCCCCGGCGGCGAGGCGGCTGTCCATCACCCAGAAGGCGCCGAGCAGCAGGCCGGCCACCAGCAGCAGCGGCGGGAGCATGTACACGGTCGGCCAGAGGAAGGGCACGCCGCGCAGGAAGCCCAGGAAGAGCGGCGGGTCGCCGAGCGGCGTCAGGCTGCCGCCCACATTCGCGACCAGCAGGATGAAGAAGACGACAAGGTGGACCTTCCGCTTCCGATGCGCATTCGCCCGCAGCAGCGGGTGGATCAGCACCATCGCGGCGCCGGTCGTGCCCATCAGGCTGGCGAGCAGCGTGCCGAGCGCGAGCAGCGCCGTGTTGCCGGCCGGCGTCCCCCAGGGCCCGCCCTGCACCACGATGCCGCCGCCCACGCTGAACAGCGCGAAGAGCAGTGCGACGAAGGGCAGGTAGTCCAGCAGGATGGCGTGCCAGGCGAGGGAAGCGGCCTCCGCCGCCCCGAAGGCGGCGGCGAAGGGCAGGAGCAGGGCGCCTCCCCACAGCGCCGCGATCACGCCCTGCCTTCGGTGCCACAGCCGCTCCGCCAGCAGCGGGAACAGTGCGATGGAGAGCAGCAGGCCGGCGAAGGGCAGGGCCCAGGCGACGCCCTGCGGCGCGGCCCCGGCCGCCGCCCAGGCCGGCCCGGGCAGCAGGACGAGCAGCGGAGCCGCCGCCCCCGTCAGGGCGCGCCGCGCAATCTTCGCAACCATGGCGCGATCCCTCCCCATATCCAGAGCTGACGCAAGGGAAACCCGGGCCGGGGCGCCGCGCTGCACCCAGGGGTTCCCCTTCCCGCCCGGCGAAACTAAGGTCCGCCGCACTCTCGGGAGCATGCCATGGAAATGACGGGGGAGCGGCGCATCCCGGCGCCGCGGCAGCAGGTTTGGGAAGCGCTGAATGATCCCGAGGCGCTGCGCGCCTCCATCCCCGGCTGCGAGAACGTGGAGCGGGTCGGCGACGACCAGTTCCAGGCGCGCGTCGCGGTGAAGCTCGGCCCGATGTCGGCGAAGTTCACCGGCAAGGTAAGGCTTGAGAACCTGCATCCGCCGGAGAGCTACACCATCAGCGGCGAGGGCAGCGGCGGCGCGATGGGCTTCGCCAAGGGCGGCGCCGACGTGGCGCTTGAGGAGGTCGCAGCGGCGGAGACGGTGCTGCGCTACCAGGTGAAGGCGCAGGTCGGCGGCAAGATCGCCCAGCTCGGCGCAAGGCTGATCGACAGCACGGCGAAGCAGATGGCCGACCAGTTCTTCGACCGTTTCGCCGCGCGGCTGAGCCCGGAGCCGGCGGTATCCGAGGCGGC
>DASQVL010000610.1:0-2326 GCA_035640795.1 Crenalkalicoccus sp.
GGGCGAGGCGCGCGCTCTGGCGCGCCGCCCAGGGCAGCGCGGGCCAGCCTTGCCGAGCCGGCGATCCGCGCCACGGTGCGCCCGCCTGCCGCGCGCCCGCACCCAGCGCGACCGAGGGGTGCGACCGCGGGCCGGCCCGAGCGCCGGCGGCGCCCGCATCACGCCCACGCACTCCTTCGCTGCGGCGGGCGACGCGGCGTTTCCCCACGCCGTCACTTTGCCTTAAGGAAACGCGCCATGCCGCGACTCCGCCCCGCCCGCCTGGCCCTGCTCGCCGCCGCCCCGGCCGCGGCGCTCGTCCTTGCCGGCCACGCCGCCGCCCAGCTGCCGCCGGCCACCCAGGCCCAGCCGGTGGACCGCATCGTCGGCATCGTGAATGGCGAGGTCGTCAGCCACGCCGACGTGGTGGGCCGCACCCGCCTCTTCGCGCTGAACGCCGGCATTCCGGTGGCGCCGGACGTGCTGGACCGGCTGACCCCGCAGGTCACCCGCCTGCTGGTGGACGAGCGGCTGCGCATGCAGGAGGTGCGCCGCCGCCGCATCCCCGTCACCGATGCCGATGTCGCCGACGCGGTCGGCGAGCTCGAGCGGCGCAACGGCCTGCCCGCCGGCGCGCTGCGCGGCCAGCTCACCCAGATCGGCATCCAGCCGCGCGTGCTCTACGACCAGATCCGGACGCAGATCGGCTGGGCGCGGCTGCTTCGCGTGCAGCTCGGCTCGCAGGCCGAGCCCTCCCAGCAGGAGGTGCAGGAGATGCTGCGCGCCAACCAGGCGCGGCTCGGCCAGCCGGAATACCTGGTCTCCGAGATCTTCGTCCCGGTGGACGACCCGAAGACGGACCGGGACACGCAGCGCTTCCTGCAGGAGGTCATTGATCAGCTCCGCCGCGGCACGCCCTTCGCGGTGGCGGCGACGCAGTTCAGCCAGTCGCAGACCGCACTCCAGGGCGGCGATCTCGGCTGGACGCGCAAGGACGAGCTCGACCCCGCCGTCGCCGAGGTGGTGGAGCGGATGCCGCCCGGCGCCGTCAGCAACCCGATCCGCGTGCCCGGCGGCTACCAGATCGTGACGCTGCGCCAGAGGCGCGAGACGGGGCGGGACCTGGCCACCCTCCTCTCCGTCCGGCAGGCCTTCTTCACCTTCCAGGGCAATCTGAACCCGGATGCGCCGACGCAGCAGCAGCGCGATCAGGTGGAAAAGGCGAACCGCCTCTCCCAGACCGCGCGCGGCTGCGACGCGGTGGAGCAGGCGGCGCGCGCCAACAATGGCGACCGTCCCTCGGACCCCGGGCCGGTGCGGCTGGAGGCGGTGAACCCGCAGCCGCTGCGTGCCCTGCTCGCCGGGCTTTCGCCCGGCAAGGCCTCGCAGCCCATCCTGACGCCGGACGGCGTGATGGTGATGATGGTCTGCTCGAAGGAGACGCGGAACCTGGCCGAGCTGACCCCCGATCAGGCGAAGGAGCAGATCCTGCGCGAGCGCGTGGAGAACCTCTCGCGCCAGATGCAGCGCGATCTGCGGCGGAAGGCGATGATCGAGCGGCGCGAGCAGCCGCAGACGGCCTCGGCGGCGCGCTAGTGTCCCGATTCCGAACTTCGCCGCCAGTGCGGCGCCCCTCGGATAGGAACACTGGCCTTTGTTTCCCGTGGCCTGCTGGTCCGCTCCCTTCGCTGCCGAAGCAGCGAACTTCGCCGGCAGGACACTAGGTGCCGGCGGGGCAGGGGGAGCCCTTGCCCCCGGGCCCCGGTGGCGCGCCGGAGCCGCTCACCCCGCGCAAGTCGCTCGGCCAGCATTTCCTGCTGGACGAGGCGCTGTGCCGGCGCATCGCGGGCCTCGCCGGCGACCTTGCCGGCCGGCATGTGCTGGAGGTGGGGCCGGGCCCGGGCGGGCTGACCCGCGCGTTGCTCGCCACACAAGCCGCCACGGTCACGGCGGTCGAGCTCGACCGCCGCGCCGTCGCGGCGCTCGCCGGCCTCGCTGCGGCGCATCCCGGGCGGCTCACCGTCATCGAGGGCGACGCGCTGGAGGTGGACCCGGCCGCGCTGCTGCCGGCGCCGCGGCGGATCGTCGCCAACCTGCCCTACAACGTGGCGACGCCGCTGCTGGTGCGCTGGCTGCGCGGCGCCGCGGCGATCGAGGGCATGACGCTGATGTTCCAGCAGGAGGTCGCCGAGCGCATCGCCGCCGCCCCGGGCACGGGTGCCTATGGGCGGCTTTCGGTGCTGGCGCAGTGGCGCTGCCGGACCGCGCTGCTGCTGCGCCTGCCGCCCGGCGCCTTCCGCCCGCCGCCCAAGGTGTGGTCGGCGGTGGTCGGCCTCACGCCGCATGC
>DASQVL010000611.1:0-8818 GCA_035640795.1 Crenalkalicoccus sp.
GGCGTGCCCTGGGCGCGGCTGCTGGCGGTGACCATGGGCAAGCTGGTGCGCGAGATCGCGGTGGTCGGCACGGCGCTGCTGCGCGCCCTTCTCCTCCCCGTTCGCGGGCTGACGGAGCGGCAACCCTTCGCGCCAGGCGAGCCGACACCGGCGGAGCGCGCCCGGCGCGGCCTCGTCCGGCTCGCCCTTTCCGCCGCGCCCAACGGCTATGTGACGGGGGAGGACGGGGGCGCGCTCCTGCTGCACCGGTTGCGGCCCGGGCGGCCGGACTCGCCCGATCGGCGCTGGCCGCTGTGAACGCCTGGTCCCTCGCCCTGCTCGCCCTGCTGCCGGCGCTGCTGCCGCCCATCGGGCTCGCGCTGCGCGGCGCGACGGGCACGCGGCTGGTCGCCGCGCAATGCGCCTCCGCCATTGCCGTCTGGGCGCTCGCCCTGATGAGCTTCGCCTTCGACCAGCCCATGCTCGCCGACCTGCCACTTGCCCTCGGCCTGCTCTCGCTCCCCGGCACGCTGCTGTTCACCGTCTTCCTGGAGCGCTGGCTGTGATCGCCGCGCTGCTCGGCCTCGGCGTCGCCGCTGCCTGGCTCGCCGCGCTCGGCCTGCCGCGCCTTCCCGGCGCACTGGACCGGCTGCATGTGGTCGCCTTCGTGAACCTCGCCCTCGGCGCGCCGGTGACGCTCGCTACCTTCCTGGCGGATGGTGCCAGCGCCCGCGCGTTCAAGCTCCTGGTGCTGCTCGCGGCCTCGGTCGTCATCGGTGCCGGGCTCGCGCATGCGACGGGGCGCGGCCTGCTGCACCGCGGGGGTGGCGCACCGTGACGCCGCTGCTCGCCGCGCTGTTCCTCCTCGTCGCGCTGACCGGCACCGGCGTGGTGCTGACGCGGGAGCCGCGCCGGCAGGTCTTCGCCCTGGCGGTGAACGGCCTGGCGCTCACCCTGCTCTTCGCCACGCTGCAGGCGCCGGATGTCGCGCTTTCCCAGCTCGTGATCGGCACCGCGGCGGTGCCTCTGCTCACCCTGGTCGCGCTGGCCGGCATGCGCCTGCATGGCGGCGCGCATGAGGAGCGGAAGGAGTGACCAGCCGGCTCGCCCCCTGGCCGCGAATGGTGACGGCGGGCCTTGCCGCACTCGTGCTGCTGGCCGTGCTGCCGGCGCTGCTCCGCGCCATGCCGGAATTCGGCGCCCACCCGCTGCCCTACGGCGATGCGGTGAACGCGCTGCTGCCCGCGGCGCGCGGCGTCATGAACATGGTGAGCGCGGTGAATTTCGACCTGCGCGCGCTGGACACGCTGGGCGAGGAGACCATGCTGCTCGCCGCCGTCAGCGGCGCCACCGTGCTGCTGCGCGGCGAGCGGGGCGAGCGCGAGACGCGCCCCGCCGCGCTGCCCGGCCGCCCGGTGCCGCCGCGCAGCGAGGCGGTGGAGCTGCTCTGCCGCGTGCTCTTCCCGGTGCTGCTGGTCTTCGGCCTCTCCATCGTGCTGCACGCGCAGCTGACGCCGGGCGGCGGCTTCCAAGGTGGCGTCATCATCGCCACCGCGCTGCTGCTGCTCTGGCTCGGCGCCGGCTACCGCGCCTGGCGCCGGCTGCTGCCCAGCCACGCCCTGCACGCGGTGGAGGGCGCCGGCCTCGCGCTCTACGTGCTGACCGGCTGCGCCGGGCTGCTGGCGGGGCGGCCTTTCCTCACGAACCTGCTGCCGAACGGGAGCTGGGGCTCGCTGCTTTCCGGCGGCATGATCCCGGTGCTCAACCTCGGCGTCGCGCTGGCCGTCGCGGGCGGCTTCGCCATGCTGTTGCTGGAGTTCCTGGAGGAGACGCGGGCCTCGCGGCCGGGCGAGGAATGAGCGCGCTGCCCTGGCTCGTCGCGGCCTGGCTGCTCGGCATCGGCCTCTACGGCATCCTGACCAGCCGGCACTACGTCCACCTGATCGGCTGCCTTTCCGTCGCGCAGTCCGCCACCTACCTGCTGCTGCTCTCGGCCGGCTACCGCGCCGGCGCGGGCCCGCCGGTCTTCCACGACCACCCGCCGGGGACGCCGGCGGTGGACCCGGTGGTGCAGGCCCTGGTGCTGACCGACATCGTGGTGGGCGCCGCGGTCACCGCGCTGCTGCTGGTCCTCGCGCTCCAGCTGCACAAGCGGCGCGGCACGGTGGACCCGGAGGCGCTGCGGCCGATGCGGCGATGAGCGCGCTGCCCGTAGCGCTCCCCCTGCTGGCCGCGGCGCTGCTTCTCGCGCTCGGCTCGGCGCTGCCGCGGCGCGGGCCGGACCTCGTCGCCATCCTCGTCGCGCTGGCCGTGGCGGGCCTTGGCCTGCTGCTCGCCCTGCGGGATGATCCGGCGCCCACCTGGTTCGGCGGGTGGACGCCGGAGCATGGCGTGCCGCTCGGCATCGCCTTCGCCGCGGACCTCGCGGGCAGCGCCATGGCGGTGCTGCTCGGCCTGCTCTTCGCCGCCTGCTTCGTCTTCGCCTGGGGCTATTTCGAGGCGGTGCGCGCGCAGTTCCACGTGCTCATGCTGGTCTTCCTCGGCGCCATGGCCGGCTTCTGCCTGACGCGGGACCTGTTCAACCTGTTCGTCTGGTTCGAGGTGATGAGCGTCACCGCCTTCGCGCTCACCGCTTACCACCTGGAGGGATCAGGGCTGGAGGGCGCGCTCAACTTCACCGTCACCAACACGCTCGGCAGCATGCTCATGCTGGGCGGCATCGGCCTGCTCTATCTCCGCCTCGGCATGCTGGACATGGCGGCCCTTGGCGCCGCGGCGGCGGGGCGGGGGCCGGACCCGGTGCTGGCGGCCGGCTTCTGCCTGCTCACCGCGGCGCTGCTCATCAAGGCGGCGATCGTGCCCTTCCATTTCTGGCTCGCCGATGCGCATGCGGTGGCGCCGAGCCCGGTCTCCGTCATCTTCTCGGGCGCCATGGTGGCGATGGGCGTGTTCGGCCTGGCGCGCCTCTCGGCCACCGTGTTCGCGGGCGTGCCGGCGGCCGAGGCGGCGCGCGGCCTGCTCGCCTGGCTCGGCATTGCGACCGCGGTGCTGGGCGGCACCGCCTGCCTGCAGCAGCGACACATCAAGCGGCTGCTCGCCTTCTCCACCATCTCCCACACCGGGATCCAGCTCGCCGGGCTCGCGCTGCGTCCGGCGGCGGGGCTCGCCGGCAGCCTCGCCTACATGGTGGGGCATGGCCTCGCCAAGGCGGCGCTGTTCATGGTGGCGGGCATCCTGCTCTCGGCCTGCGGCGGCATTGACGAGATCGGGCTGCGCGGGCGCGGTCGGGCGGTCTGGCCGGCCGGCCTTGCCTTCCTCCTGGGCGGCGTGCTGCTGGCCGGCGCGCCCTTCGGGCTGCTGGATGCCGGGACGGCGATGATCGACGCGGCGGGGGGCGGGAAGGTGACCGCGCCCCTGCTGCTCGGCGCCGCGCTGACCGGCGGCGCGGTGCTGCGCGCGACGGGGCGGGTCTTCCTCGGCTGGGGCGAGGTCGCGGGCGAGGAGGAGCACGCGCCGACCGAGGAAGAGCGCGAGAAGCCGAACCGCCCGCTCTGGCTCATGCTGGCCCCGGCGGCCCTGCTGCTTGCCCTGGCGGTCGGGCTCGGCCCCTTCGGGCAGGATCTCGCGCTGCGGGCGGCCGATGGGCTGCGCGGCGCGCCGGGGCCGACCGCGCCGCCGGCACCGCCGCATCCCTGGCTGCCCTGGCTCGCCCTCAGCCTCGCCTTCCTCATCGCCGGCTGGGATCTCGGGCGGCGGCACCTGCCGCGGCGCCTGGTCGCGCTGGTGCAGGGCGTCTCCGGCCCCGGCTTCGCGGCGCTGGACCGGCTGCACAGCGGCCTCGTCGGCGACTACGTCGCGGCGATCCTGGCGGGGCTCGCGCTGCTCGCCCTCGGCGCCGCGGGCTTCGGCGGCTTGACCGGCGTCGCGCTGACCCTGGTCAACCCGATGCCGGTCCAGCCTTCCTGAGCCGGCGATCCATGCCCTTCGCGTGCCCATCTGCGGTGTGCACGCCAATCAGTATGCACGCCCCGCCGCGATCTGCTCTAGGTTGTGCCGTCCGGGCAAGGGGAGGGATCGCCAATGGCCGACACATCCGGCATCGACGCCGTGCTGCGCGAGGCGGTGGAGGCGGGGGAGGTGCCCGGCGTCGCCGCCGTCGCGGGCAACGCGGCGGGCACGCTCTACGAGGGCGCCTTCGGCCGCCGCGCCCTGGACCGCCCGGAGCCGATGACGGTCGACACCGTCGCCTGGATCGCCTCCATGACGAAGGCGGTCACCACCGTCGCCGCGCTGCAGCTTGTGGAGGAGGGCCGGCTCAGCCTGGACGGCCCGATCGCCGAGGTGGTGCGCGAGCTCGCCGAGCCGCAGGTGCTGGAGGGCTTCGCCGCGGACGGCACGGCCATGCTGCGCACCGCCCGGCGCCCGATCACGCTGCGGCACCTGCTGACGCACACGGCGGGCTTCAGCTACGACATCTGGAATGCCGATATCGGCCGCTACATGGCGCAGCAATCGCTGCCCGGCATCATCTCCTGCCGCCGCAATGCGCTGCGCACGCCGCTGGTGGCGGACCCGGGCGAGCGCTGGGAATATGGCATCAACATCGACTGGGTCGGCATCGCCGTGGAGAAGGTGGCCGGCAAGCGCCTCGGGCAGGTCATGCGGGAGCGCGTCTTCGGCCCGCTCGGCATGGTGGACACGGATTACCGCCTCGGCGCCGCACAACGGGAGCGTTTGGCGGGCGTGCATGCGCGGACGCCGGAGGGCCTCTCCCGCATCGAGTTCGAGGTGGCGCAGGAGCCGGAATTCGAGATGGGCGGCGGCGGCCTGTACGGCACGGCGCGCGACTACCTCCGCTTCTGCCGGATGATCCTGAACGGCGGGGAGCTGGACGGCGCGCGCATCCTGCAGCCGGAAACGGTCGCCGAGATGTCCCGCAACCAGATCGGCGCGCTGACCGTCCGCCCGATGTTGACGGCCATGCCCGCCAGCTCCAACGATGCCGAATTTTTCCCTGGCATGGAGAAGAAGTGGGGCCTCGGCTTCCTGATCAACACGGAAGACGCGCCCGCGGGCGGCCGCGCTGCGGGCAGCCTGGCCTGGGCCGGCCTTGCCAATACCTACTACTGGATTGACCCGAAGCGCGACCGCGCCGGCGTGATCGTCACGCAGATCCTGCCCTTCGCCGATCCGGCGGTGCTGGACCTGCTGACGCGTTTCGAGCGCGCGGTCTATCACGCCGGCTGAGACGCCGCGTCATGCCGGGCGCACGAAGGTTGCACCTCCGCGCGTCCGGCACGCGCTCGTTGCCTGGCGCCCGGCAACCCCGCGCTCGAGACCGCCGGTACAAGGGTCGGACCTGGCGCGGGCGGTGTCAGCCCGGCGTGCCGCGCGCGTCGAGGAAGCGCACCGGCGCGCCGGCGGGCGCGCCGAGCACCTCGCCGTCGCGCATCACCAGCCGGCCGCGCACCAGCGTCATCACCGGCCAGCCGGTGCAGACCCGTCCGGCGAAGGGCGTCCAGCCGCAGGGAGAGACCATGTCGCTCTCCTCGATCATGCGCTGGCGCCGGAGGTCCACCACGGTGAAGTCGGCATCGTAGCCGGCGGCGAGCCGCCCCTTGCCGACCACGCCATAGACTCGCGCCGGCCCGGCGCACATCAGGTCGGCGAGACGCGAGAGGGCAAGCCGGCCCGAGGTCACGTGATCCAGCATGAGCGGCACGATGGTCTGCACGCCGGTGAGGCCGGCCGCGGTGTCCGGCCAGGGCCGCTCCTTCGCCGCGCGGCTGTGCGGCGCGTGGTCCGAGCCCACCACGTCCACCGTGCCGTTGGCGACGGCGGCCCAGGCGGCCTCGAGGTGCCGCTCGTCGCGGATCGGCGGGTTCATCACGGCATAGCCGCCGAGGCGGTCATAGGCCTCGTCGGTCTGGGTCAGGTGGTTCAGCAGCACCTCGACCGTCGCGACGTCGCGGAAATCCTTCAGGTAGTCCAGCTCCTCGGCCGTGCTCACGTGCAGGATGTGCGCCGGTCGCCCGGTCTTCCGGGCCAGCGCCATCAGCCGCCGCGTGCCGAGCAAGGCGGTCTCCACGTCGCGCCAGACCATGTGGTTGCGGTGCGGCATGCCCGGCGTGAAGAGCTTCCGCCGCTCCTGCAGCCGGTACTCGTCCTCCGAGTGATAGCAGATGCGGCGGCGGCCGCTCCGCATCACTGCTTCCAGGCTCGCATCGTCCTCCACCAGCAGGTCGCCGGTGGAGCTGCCCGCGAAGACCTTGATGGCGCAGACATCGGGCTGCAGCTCCAGCGCCGCGAGTTCCGCAATGTTGGACTTGGTCGCGCCCACATAGAGTCCGACATCGCACCAGGCGCGGCCCGCCAGGTATTCGCGCTTCCAGTCCAGCCGCGCGCGGTCGGTGATGGCGGGCGTGGTGTTCGGCATGTCGAACACCGCGGCGAGGCCGCCGAGCACCGCGGCGCGCGTCCCGGTCTCCAGCGTCTCCACGGCCGGGTCGCCGGGGTCGCGCAGATGCACATGCGCGTCGATCAGCCCGGGCAGCACGTGCAGGTCGCGGCAGTCCAGCCTCTCCGCCGCCGTGGCGTGGCGCAGGTCGCCTAGGGCGGCAATGCGGCCCTCCCGCACGCCGATATCGGTGCGCTCAACGCCCCAGGGCAGCACGCAGTCGCCGCCATGCAGGACGAGGTCGAAGCTGGTCACGGCGGGGGCTCTCCCTGGCGGTTGGGGGGTGGTGATTCCTATACTCCTCCGGCGATGGCGGGCACGGCCAGCCTTTGCGATCGGACGTCTTCGCCTGGACCGAGCATCTCCGCCCTCCAACGGCCTCGATATCGAGAACCTGGCGGTCGAGAGCTCCTCAAGGGCCGGCACCCCGAGCCCGCCCCCGGCTGAACCGCCTCAGCCGCCGAGCTCGGCCAGAAGCGCCCGCGCCTCCCGCAGGTCCATACAGGGCCCCTCAGCCTCCGCCTCGGGCGCCAGCACCTCACGCGCCGCCTCCCGCCGTCCCGTCTCGGCCAGCAGCCGGGCGAGCGAGACCGCGGCGCGCAGGCCGAACCAGACCGCGCCCTGCGCCGCCGCCCGCGCCCGCGCCTCGCGCAGCGCCGCCTCGGCCGAGGCCGTCTCGCCCAGCTGGTGCAGCAGCGTGCCGCGCACTCGCGCGATCTCGGCCGCGTCCCAGCCCTCGCCGGTCTCGCGCATCAGCCGCCCGGCGGCCTCGGCGCGGTCCAGCCCCTCGGCGGCGGCCCCGGTCGCGCCCAGCACCTCCGCCTCCATGCGCAGGAAGCTCGAGAGGTGGTTGCGGCTGCCGGTGCGGCGGTACCCCTCCAGCCCCGCCCGCAGCGCGGTCAGCCCGCGCGGGTCGCCGAGCCTGCCGAGGCACCAGCCCTGCAGGATGCCACCCAGCCCCTGGTAGAAGGCGAGGCCGTGCTCGTTCACCACCGGCCAGAGGGGCTGAAGTGCGGCGAGCGCCTCCGGCACCCCCTCCACCGCCACCGTCTGGTAGGCGCGGTGCCAGAGCGCGTGGGCCAGGGCGAGGGCCTGCCCCGCCTCGCGCGCCTCGGCCAGCGCCGTCGCGCTCTCCGCCCAGGCCTCGGCATAGGCGCCGGTGCAGAGCATGGCCCAGGCGCGGTAGGTGCGCATGATCACGCGCGGGTCGCCCACCACCGGGCCGGCATAGGCCTCCCGCTTGGCCGGGTCGAACAGCGCGATGCCGGCGCCGAGATGCTGCTTCACCAGCGCGAAGCCGCCGAGCGGCAGCTGCGTCATGCCCACGCAGTAATGGCCGAGCAGCCGCCATTCCGGGTCGCCGAGCGCGATGCCGCGGGCCAGCACGTCCTCGGCCTGGGCGAGCGCCGCCTGCGGCTCGCCGCGCACCAGGGCCCGCAGCCACTGGCCGAACAGCACGGTGCGGAGCTGCGGCGGCGTGCCCAGCCGGTCGCACAGCGCGCGGGCGTGGGCGAAGGCCTCGCCGGTCGCCTCCGCCGCCCAGCCCGCGGTGACGAACAGCGCCTTGGTGCAGGCGATCCAGAGCTCGAGCTCGAGCCGGAGCCGCGGCTCCGCCTCTGGCAGCTCGGCCGCGAGGGTGAGGCCGCGGCGGAGCTGCGCCAGCGCCTCCGTCATCGCCGATTGCTGCAGGGATTGCAGCCCGGCGGCGAGCCACCAGCGCGCCGCCGGCGCGGCGAGGCCGGCCTCGGTGTAATGGTGGGCGAGGAGCTGCGGCCGCGCCGGGCCATCCTGCGAGGCCGCCGCCTCCAGCGCCTCGGCGATGCGCGCGTGCAGCTCCCGCCGCCGGGTGCGGAGGATGGTGCCGTAGGCGGCGTCGCAGATCAGCGCGTGCTTGAAGCGGTAGCTCCGCCCGCCCGACGGCCCCGCCGGGTGGACCAGGCCGGAGGCGAGGAGGCGCGCCATCGGCACCTCGAGCTCCTCGGGCCGGAGGCCGGCGACCCTGCCGAGCAGGTCGAGCCCGAATTCGCGGCCGATCGCCGCTGCCACCTCGGCCAGGTTGCGCGCCGCGCCCAGCCGGTCGAGCCGCGCGAGCAGCGAGGCATGGATGGAGGAAGGCACCGCGGCCGGCGCCGGCTCGCGCAGCCCGGCGGCGGCGCGGCCCTCGAGCACCGCTCGGGTCAGCTCCTCCAGGAACAGCGGCACGCCATCGGCGCGGCGCAGGATCTCCCCGATCACCGCGGGCGGCAGCGGCGCGGCGCGGCCGCTGACGCGCTCCACCATCTCGGCGCTCTCCGCCGCGCCGAGCGGCTCCAGCTCGATGCGCTCCACCCCGGGCTCGGCGAGCCAGGCCGGGCGGAATTCCGGCCGCGCCGTGATCACCAT
>DASQVL010000612.1:0-2871 GCA_035640795.1 Crenalkalicoccus sp.
AACTTCGCGGGCAGGACACTAGTGTCCTGCCGCAAGGGCCACCTGACGCGCCCTAATGCACCGCCCCCGCCTGATGCGGGCTGTCCAGGCTGAACACCGGAATCTCCACGTCGAAGGCCTCTCCCGTCTCCGTCTCGATCATGTGGTAGGCGCCCCGCATGAAGCCGGAGGGCGTCGCCAGCGGCGTGCCCGAGGTGTATTCGAAGCTCTCCCCCTGATCGAGCACCGGCTGCTCCCCCACCACCCCGTCGCCATGCACGTGCTGGGTGCGGCCGAGCCCGTCGGTGATCAGCCAGGTGCGCTTCAGCAGCTGCACCGTCCGCCGGCCGCCATTGGTGATCTCCACGCGATAGGCCCAGACATAGTGGGCGCGCTCCGGCTCCGACTGGTCGGCCAGGTAGAAGCTGCGCACCGTCACGCGGATGCCGCGCGTCACGGCGGTGAAGGGGCCGCTCGGCGGCATGGCGTCAGGCCCGGCGCCCGGCGGCGGCAAGGCCGGCGCCGAGCGGCGTGACTCCCAGGGCGATGGTGGCAAGGGCGAAGGCGATCCAGGTCTCGAGGCTCATGGGCGTCTGCCGTGGCGTCCGTGCCGAAGGCCACCATGCCACCCGCGATGCGGGGCGCCAATCGGGGGTGGCGCTGCGGCCGGCCGCCCCGGCCGAGGCGAGGCGTCGCCTCCCGCGCGGGCTACTCCGCCGCCCGGCGCGCCGCGCCACCGGAGGCGGCCAGCGCCGCCTCCAGGTCCTCGATCAGGTCCGCCGGATCCTCGAGCCCGACCGAGAGCCGCACCGTGCCCTCCCCGATCCCGAGCCGCGCCCGCTCCTCCGCGCCGATCCGCATGTGCGTGGTCGTCGCCGGATGCGTCGCCAGGCTCTTCGAATCGCCGAGATTGTTGGAGATGTCGATCAGCCGGAGCGCGTCCATGAAGCGGAACGCGGCCTCCTTCCCGCCGCGAAGGTCGAAGGTGACCACGGTGCCGCCGCCCGACATCAGCCGCCGGGCGAGCGCGTGCTGCGGGTGGTCGGCGCGGAAGGGGTAGAGCACGCGCTCGACCTCCGGCCGCGCCGCCAGCGCCTCGGCCACCCGCTCGGCGCCCGCGCACATGGAGTTGACGCGCAGCGCCAGCGTCTCCAGCCCCTTCAGGATCACCCAGGCGTTGAAGGGGCTGAGCGAAGGGCCGGTGTTGCGGATGAAGGGCTGCAGCACCTCCTCCACCCACTTCGTGCCGCCGAGCACCGCGCCGCCCAGCACGCGCCCCTGCCCGTCCATGTGCTTGGTGCAGGAATAGACGACGATATCGGCGCCGAGCGCGAGCGGCTGCTGCAGCAGCGGCGTGGCGAAGACGTTGTCCACCACCACCAGGGCGCCGGCGGCATGGGCGAGCTCCGCCACCGCCGGCAGGTCCACGAGTTCGAGCATCGGGTTGGAGGGCGTCTCCAGCAGGACCAGCCCCGCGGGGCGGGAGAGGGCGCGCCGCCACTGCGCGAGGTCGGCGCCGTCCACGAATTCGCTCTCGATGCCGTAGCGCGGCAGCAGGGTGGAGACGATCCAGTGGCAGGAGCCGAAGAGGGCGCGGGAGGCGACGATGCGGTCGCCCGTCTTCAGGTGGGCGAGCAGCGCAGCATGCACGGCGGCCATGCCCGTCGCGGTGACGCGGCAGGCCTCGGCACCCTCAAGCGCGGCGAGGCGCGCCTCCAGCATGGCGACCGTCGGATTGCCGAAGCGGGAATACTGGAAGTGCCGCTCCGTGCCGGCGAAGGTCGCCTCGGCCTGGGCCGCGCTGTCATAGACGAAGCCGGAGGTGAGGAAGAGCGCCTCCGCCGTCTCGTCCTGGTTCGATCGCATGGTGCCGCCGCGCACCAGCAGGGTGGCGGGGCGGAGCGGACGGTCGGGCGGCAAGGCCATGGGTGGCACCTTCCAAGCGCGGCGTCCGGCCCTGGCGGATACGCGGGGGCGATGCGGGCGCCCCGCGGCCGTTTAGCGCGCTTGTTTTCCCCGAGGCGTGATCCCCGGGGGCCCCGCAGGGCACCTCGCCGCAAGCTGGCCGGACAAATCGCGAGGGGCTGTCGCCACCGCCTCGCCTAGGCCAGCCCCGCCGGCCGGTCAAGCCGGATGCGGGGTCACCGCATGCGGGGTCACCGTATGCCGGGTCAGGGGCAGCGCTGGACCCGGCCTTCGGCGAAGTCGAACAGGCATTCCCCGTAGCGGAGCGCGAAGCGGCTGTCCGCCCCGCCGCCATGGCCGCTGACCCCGCCTGGCCGGTCGAGAAAGAGCAGCGCGCCGACCCGCGTGCCGAGGCTGCGGATCACCGCCGCCCGCTGCTCCGGATCCGGGTCGAACTCGTCCCCGGCGAAGGTGGCGATGGCGACGCGGGCGGCGGGGCTGCGCGCCGCCGCGACGACGCGGCGCAGATCGTCCACTGCCCAGGCCCAGGCCGGGCTGCCGCGCGCCCCGTGCGCGGCCGGCGCCATGGCCACGACCGCATCCACCAGGCCCGGCTGGTCCAGCAGCTGCAGCGCGTTCCAGCCGCCGCGCGACTGGCCGCCGATGACCACCCGCGCATAGCCCCGGGCGCGCACGATGCGAAGCGCGCTGCGCAGCCACTCCGCTGCCTGGTCGGTCTCGTCCGTCTCCGGCGCGCGGTCGAAGCGCAGCACGTCGTAGCCGGCGTTGTTGAACACCCGGACATGCGGCTGCGGCTGGCTGCCGCGGCTGTCCTGCCCGCCGGCGGCGCGGCCATGCGCCCAGACATAGACGCCGCGCGCCAGCCGGGGCCCGCGCCAGAGGAAGCGGGCATCCGGCAGCAGCGTCCAGCCCGGCCCGCCGGCGATCGGGGCCTCCGCCACCCGTGGCGCCACGCTCTCCCGCCCC
>DASQVL010000613.1:0-4102 GCA_035640795.1 Crenalkalicoccus sp.
TTCCTGGTATTTCGGCCAGTGGCTGGCGACCCAGGCCGGCATCAGGAAGTTGGCCGAGATCGGCTCCCACCCCCGCGCCGCGGCCTCCGTCACCCCCTTGGAGAAGGGCGCGACCACGGTGACGACGATCGGCGGGTGCGGGCGCTGCAGCGGCTTCGGGATGAAGCCCTGGCCGATCTCCGGAATCAGCGTGCGCCCGGTCGTCACTGTCCAGTAGCGGCCGCGCAGCGCGTAGGGCGGCTCCTTGGCCCAGAGCTCGAGGACCATGTTGATGCCCTCGACGAACATGGCGTTGCGGTCGGCGTCCAGGTTGCCGAAGGCCTCGGCGTCCGAGAGCAGCCCGCCCGGGCTGATGCCCAGCATGAACCGCCCTTCCAGCAGGTGGTCCAGCATCGCCGCCTGCGCCGCGATCGCCGCCGGGTGGCTGTTCGGCACGTTGATGGTGCCGGTGCCGAGGCGGATGCGCTTCGTCCGCCCCGCGAGCGTCGCCAGGAACACCATGCAGGAGGTGATGTTCTCGGCGAGGTCGGTCACGTGCTCGCCGCACAGCGCCTCGGTGAAGCCGAGCTCGTCGGCCAGGATGAAGGCCTCCTGGTCCTCGGCCAGGCTCTGCCGCCAGTCCTTGCCGACCGGGTGGATCGGCATGGTGAAGAAGCCGAGCTGCATGGCGTTGCCCCCCTCGCTGGTGTCCGATTCCGAAGTTCGCCGCCAGTGCGGCGCCCTTCGGACCGGAACACTAGCCCTTTTCAGCGGCCTGCCGGTCCGCTCCGTTCGCTGCCGGACGCCAGCGCCGCGCGGTCATACCCCGCGATGCGCTTGTAGCCCTCGATCATCGCGGCCAGCTCCGCCGGCGCGATCACGTCCTCGATCCGCGCGAAGGGCCGGTCGCCGCTGCGCAGCCAGACCTCGCGCAGGATGGCGTCGGGCGGGCTGGTCCGGTTGGCGCGCACCACCTCGGCGGTCGGGCCGAGGCGCCTCGCCTCATAGGCCTTCAGCGCGGCGGGTGCGTCCGGCTCCGCCGCGAGGCATTCGGCGAGCGCCATGGCGTCCAGGATGGCCTGGCCCGCCCCGTTCGCGCCGCGCGGATACATCGGGTGCGCGGCGTCGCCGAGCAGCGTCACGCGCCCCGCGCTCCAGAAGGGCAGCGGGTCCTTGTCCACCATCGGGTATTCCAGCACCTGTTCGGTGGCGCGGATCATCGCGGGCACGTCCAGCCAGTCGAAATGCCAGTCGGCGAAGGCGGGCAGGAAATCCTCGAGCCGCCCGGGCAGGCCCCAATCATTGGCCTGGTGGACCGGCGTCTCGATCTCCGCCACCCAGTTCATCAGCTGCGTGCCGTCCTCGTGCTGGCGGATCGGGTAGATCACCATCTTGCCGTGCGCGAGCCAGCCCGCGCGCACCATGGTGGCGCCGGAGAGAATGGGCCGCATGCGCGTCGTGCCGCGCCACATGTTCACGCCGGAATAGATCGGCGGCCCCTCCTCGGGGAAAAGCTGGCGGCGCAGCGCGGAGTGGATGCCGTCCGCCCCCACCACCGCATCGGCGCGCTCGGCCGGCAGCGCCGCCCCCGCAGGATCGGCCAGCCGCAGCGTCGCCCCCGCCGCATCCTGCTCGACCGCCAGCAGCCGCCGCCCGCAGCGGATCGCCTCCCGCCCCAGACGCGCCGCCGCCGCCTCCAGCAGCGCCATCTGCAGGTCGCCGCGATGGATGGAAAGCTGCGGGGTCGCGTAGCCGGCGTGCCGACCCGCCGGCTCGGTGTACACCAGCTGGCCGAAGCGGGTGTAGAAGGCCGCCTCTCTCGTCGTGATCGCCACGCGCTCCAGCGCCGGCAGCAGGCCGAGCTTCGAGAGCGCCCCGGTCGCATGCGGCAGCAGGTTGATGCCGACGCCGAGCGGCCGGATCGCCGCCGTCGCCTCGTACACCGTGCAGGCGATGCCGCGCTGGTGCAGCGCCAGCGCCAGGCTCAGCCCGCCGATGCCGCCGCCGATGATCGCCACCTGCATATGCACGCCCCCTCAGTCAGCAGTGATGCCGGCGTGGCGAATCACCTCCGCCCAGCGGGCGAGGTCGCGCCGCACCAGCTCGGCCAGCCGCTCCGGAGGGCCGCCCGCCGGCGTCATGCCCTGGGCGCGCAGCTGCTCCCGCGTGCCCGGCGCCGCCAGCCATTCGTTCAGCGCCGCGTTCAGCCGCGCCACCTTTTCCGGTGGCAGCCCCGCCGGGCCGAACACGCCGTACCAGAGGTCCACGCGCACATTCGGGAAGCCCGCCTCCGCCATGGTCGGCACCTCGGGCGCCGCCTCGGAGCGCTCGGCGCTGCCCACCGCCAGCATGCGGATCTGGCCGTTCCGCGCCAGCGGTACGGCGGTGTGCACCGGCAGCACCATCGCCGCCACGCGCTTGCCGATCAGGTCCTGGACGGCCGGCGCGCCGCCGCGATAGGGCACGTGGTTCATCGGGATGTTCCCGGCCTCCTGCCGGAACAGCTCCATCGAGAGGTGCTGCGGCGTGCCATTGCCGGGGGAGGCGTAGTCGATGCCCCCCGGCCGCTTCCGCGCATACTCCGCAAGCGCCCGTGCGTTGTCCGCCGGCACCTCCGGGTTCACCACCAGCACCAGGTCGCCGGTCGAGACCTCGATGACCGGCGCGAAGCTCCTCACCGGGTCATATGGCACCTGGCGGAACAGGCTCGGGTTCATCACCAGCGTGTTCGCCTGCAGGAGCAGCATGCGGCCATCAGGGGCGGCACGGGCGACGAGGTCGGAGCCGATATTGCCGCTCGCCCCCGGCCGGTCCTCCACCACGAAGGGCTGGCCGAAGCGCTGCTGCAGCACCGGCGAGATCATGCGCGCCAGGATGTCCGGCCCGGTCCCGGGGGTGTAGGGCACGATGACGGTCACCGGCCCGTCCGGCCCGCCCTGCGCCGCGGCGAGGCCGGGCGCGCCGAGACCGAGGAGCAGTGCCGCCAGGCTGCGACGGCCGAGCCCGTTCCGCATGCCGTTCCTCCCGGTCCCTTCAGCAGAGCAGATCGCGGACGGGCGTGCACGCCCGGGACCGTCAATGCTCTACATGCAAGCTTCGGATCTAGCCGAAGCGACCCGCCCGGCAAACCCGGATGGCTGGCCGGGGAGGATCGGCGGGGGCAGGGTGGCCGCATGCCCGCCTCCCTCGCGCTTCTCTTCGCCGCCGGCCTGCTCGCCGGCGCCATGAACGCCGCGGCCGGAGGCGGCTCCTTCGTCAGCATCCCGGCCATGGTCGCGGTGGACCTGCCCCCCCTCGCCGCCAACGCCTCCTCCACGGTCGCGCTGCTGCCCGGGACCCTCGCCAGCGCCTGGGGCTGGCGGCGGGAATTCCGGCCGATCGAGGGCATGCGCCTCGCCACCCTGATCGGGATCAGTCTGGCGGGCGGCCTCGCCGGCGCGGGGCTGCTCCTCGCGACCAGCGAGCGCGCCTTCGACGCGCTGCTGCCCTGGCTGCTGCTCATCGGCACCGTTGCCTTCACCTTCGGGCGCGGGATCGGGGAGGCGCTGCGCCGCCATGTCCGCCTCGGCGCCGGCCCGGTGCTGGCCGCGCAGATCGTGCTTTCCGTCTATGCGGGCTATTTCGGCGGCGGCGTCGGCATCATGATGATGGCCGTGTGGAGCCTGCTCGGCACGGTCGACATCCGGGCGATGAGCGCGGCGCGCACCGTGCTGGTCAGTGCCGCCAACGCGGTCGCCGTGCTCTGCTTCGCGCTGGCCGGCCCGGTGCGCTGGCCGGAGACCCTGGCACTGATGGCGGGTGCGGCGGCCGGCGGCTATGGCGGGGCGGTGCTGGCGCGGCGCATCCCGCCCGCCTGGCTGCGCCGCTTCGTCATCCTGTTCAGCGTGGCGATGACGGTGCTGTTCTTCGGCCGCAGCTACGGATAGCAGCGGCGATGCATCGCCGCGCGGCGCCACCACCCCTGGTTGCGGCGCTGTGTCGCACCTCACGCCGCGTCTCGTTCCCCCGTGCCATCAACTTGACCCCCGATGCGTCGCGCGGAGAATGGTGCCTCAGCGGAGATCGGGGAGCATGCGCGCGACGCCGGGCCCTGTGCCGGAGGCTGTGACGGCCGCGATGCGGC
>DASQVL010000614.1:0-4596 GCA_035640795.1 Crenalkalicoccus sp.
GAACTGGCGCAGCCGGCGGAACCGAATGCCATAGACGCGCTGCAGCCCCGGCAGCCCGTCGGCGCGGTCGGCGAACTCGTTGCCCGCGGCGAGGGTGAGTTGCGGCGCGACGCGGGCGAGGTCGGAGAGGGTCGCAAGCCCGTAGCGCCGCGCCGTCTCCGGCAGCACCAGCAGCACGTTGCCGTTGTCCACGCCGGAGGGACTGAGCCAGGTCAGGTTGAAGCGCCGCTCGTAGCCTTGCCGCACCCGGCGCAGCACCTCCTCCGGCGTGCCTTGCGTGTCCTCCTTCAGCACGACGCCGAGGCCGGTGCCGGTGTATTCGGGATAGAGGTCGATCTGCCCGGCGAGCAGCGCCTCCTGCGCGATCAGCGTGCCGCCAAGGTTGAGGCGGCGCTCGACCCGCGCGCCGGCGGCCTCCAGCGCCTGTGCCCAGAGCTCGCCGGCCACGAGTTGCTCGGTGAAGTTCTTGGAGCCGACACGGAGCAGCGGCGCCTCGGCACGGGCCTTGTGGGCAAGGAGGGGGCGGGCAAGGAGAGCGAGGGCGAGGAGGGCGTGGCGGCGGAGCAACGCGCCCTAGCCCTGCCGCACCGCGTAATCCGCCGCCTCCAGCGCCGCGAGGATGGCCTTGCCCTGGGCGGCGTCGCGCACCTCCACCATCAGGTGCAGCTCGGTGCTCTGCACCGTCGGCGCGCCGAAAAGCTGCTGGTGGTTCACCTCGATCACATTGCCGCCGAGGCTGGCGATCCGGCCGGCGATGTCGGCCAGCACGCCGGGGCGGTCGGGGATGTCGAAGTGCAGCCGCAGGATGCGGCCGTCGCGCAGCAGCTGCCGCAGCAGCACGTTGGAGAGCGCCCGCGCGTCGATATTGCCGCCGCAGACCGTCGTCGCCACGCGCCGCCCGGCGAAGCGTCCCGGGAAGGCGAGGATCGCGGCGAGGCCCGTAGCGCCGGCGCCTTCGGCCACCACCTTCGCGCCCTCGGCGAGCAGCGCGATCGCCTGCTCCACCGCGCGCTCCGGCACCACCAGCACCTCGACGCCGAGGCCGCGCAGGATGGAAAGCGGCAACTCGCCCACGTCGCGCACCGCGATGCCCTCGGCGACGGTCGGCCCGCCGACCTGCACCGGCCGGCCGGCCAGGCGCTGCGCCATGGCCGGGTAGCCCTCCACCTCGACGCCGAACACTTCGACCTCCGGGCGCAACTCCCGCGCCGCCACGGCGCAGCCGGCGAGCAGCCCGCCGCCGCCCACCGGGATCGCCAGAGCCTCCAGCTCCGGCGCGTCCTCCAGCATCTCGAGCGCCGCCGTGCCCTGGCCGGCGATCACGCCGGGATCGTCATAGGGGTGGATGAAGGTCAGCCCCTCGCGCAGCGCGAGTTCCTGCGCATGGGCCGAGGCCTCGGCCAGCGTCTCCCCATGCAGCACCACCCGCGCGCCCCAGCCTTCGGTGCGCACCACCTTGGTCGCCGGGGTGAAGCGCGGCATGACGATGGTGGCCGCGATGCCCGCGAGCGCGGCATGGCGCGCGACGGCCTGGGCATGGTTGCCGGCCGACATGGCGACGACGCCCGCCTCCCGCTCCCGCGGCGCGAGCAGGGCGATGCGGTTCGCCGCGCCCCGCTCCTTGAAGGCGCCGGTCGGCTGCAGGTTGTCGAGCTTGAGGAAGACCTGGCAGCCCGCGGCGCGGGAGACGGCATCCGAGAACTGGGTCGGCGTGCGCAGCACAGCCGGGCGGATGCGCCCCGCCGCCGCCCGCACCTCGGCGAGCGTCACCTGCATTGCCGTCACCGCCCTGCGATCCCGGGATGCGTCATGCCGCAGGCCGCGCCGGCGCCCGAGGGCGGTTGCGGGTCAACACAACCGCACACCGGTCTCAGTTGAAGCGGACGCCGGTGATCTCGTAGGCGCGGGCGCCGCCCGGCGCCGGAACCTCCACGCTGTCGCCCACCTTGCGGCCGATCAGCGCCTTGGCGAGCGGGGAGGAGATGGAGATGGAGCCCGCCTTCATGTCGGCCTCGAAGGCGCCGACGATGCGGTAGGTCTTCTCCTCCTCGGTCTCCTCGTCCACCACGGTGACGCGGGCGCCGAACTTCACCTGGTCGCCGGAGAGGCGGGAGACGTCGATCACCTCGGCGGCCGGGATGATGGCCTCGAGCTCGGCGATGCGGCCCTCGATGAAGGACTGCTTCTCGCGCGCCGCATGGTATTCGGCGTTCTCGGACAGGTCGCCATGCGAACGCGCTTCGGCAATCAAGCGGATCACCGCCGGCCGTTCCTCGGCCTTCAGCTGCTTGAGTTCCTCTTCGAGCTTCGCCAGACCTTCGGCGGTCATGGGGAACTTCTGCACGGCACGACCTTCCTTCGTCACTCTCCTCGCCGCCGCCCGCTCGCCGCCATGGAAGCGGGACCGGCGGCCCTGACCTGATGGGGCAGGGGGAAACAAGACGGGCGGGGCAGGGTTCCGCCGCCCCGCTCTCGTCAGAACGAACGAAGAAGATACGACTGAAGCGGCGCGACATCAAGGCTGCCCGCGCGAAGCGCCGCGATGGCGTGCACCGCCGCCCGGGCGCCTGCCGCCGTGGTGTAGTGCGGCACCCCATGCGTCAGGGCGGAGCGGCGGATATCGAAGCTGTCCGCCACGCTCTGCCCGCCCCCCGTCGTGTTGATCACCAGCTGGATCTCGCCGTTCCGGATGGCGTCCACGCAGTGCGGCCGGCCTTCCAGCACCTTGTTGATCACCCCGCATTCCAGCCCGGCCTCGCGGATCCGTGCCGCCGTCCCGCGCGTCGCCAGCACCCGGAAGCCCATTTCCGAAAGCCGCCGGGCCAGCGCCACCGCCGCCGGCTTGTCAGCATCCCGCACCGAGACGAAGGCGGTGCCGGAGAGCGGCAACTTGACCCCGGCGCCGAGCTGGGACTTGGCGAAGGCGCGCTCGAAGCTCGCATCCAGCCCCATCACCTCGCCGGTGGATTTCATCTCCGGCCCCAGGATCACGTCCACGTTGGGGAAGCGGTTGAAGGGGAAGACCGCCTCCTTCACCGCAACGTGCCGGCTGACCGCGTCGTCATCCAGGACGAACCCGGCGAGCCTGGCGCCCGCCATCACCCGCGCGCCGATCTTGGCGACCGGGACCCCCGTGGCCTTGGCGACGAAGGGCACGGTGCGGGAGGCGCGGGGATTGACCTCGAGGACGTGGATCTCCCCGTCCTTCACCGCGTACTGCACGTTCATGAGGCCCTGCACCTGCAGCGCCCGGGCCATCGCCTCGGTCTCCGCCTTCAGCTCCGTCACGATGGCGGGCGGCAGGGAATAGGGGGGGAGGGAGCAGGCGGAATCCCCCGAATGGATCCCCGCCTCCTCGATATGCTCCATGACGCCGGCCACGTAGACGCTGCCCTCCGCATCGGCGATGCAGTCCACATCCACCTCGATGGCGTCGGCCAGGTACTGGTCGATCAGGATCGGGTTCTCGCCGGAGACGCGCACCGCCTCCTGCCCGAAGCGGAGGAGCTGTTCGCGGTTGTGGGCGATCTCCATGGCGCGGCCGCCGAGGACGTAGGAGGGGCGGACGACGACGGGGTAGCCGATGCGCTCGGCCTCGGCCGCGGCCTCCTCCAGCGTGCGCGCCGTGCCGTTTCGCGGCTGCTTCAGGCCGAGACGTCGCAGCAGGCGCTGGAAGCGCTCGCGGTCCTCGGCGATGTCGATGGAGTCGGACGAGGTGCCGAGGATCGGGATGCCCGCCCGGTGCAGCGCCTGGCTGAGCTTGAGCGGCGTCTGCCCGCCATACTGCACGATGCAGCCGAGCAGCTCCCCCGCCTCCTGCTCCTTGCGGATCAGCGCGATCACCTCCTCGGCGGTCAGCGGCTCGAAATACAGGCGGTCGGCGGTGTCGTAGTCGGTGGAGACGGTCTCCGGGTTGCAGTTGACCATGATGGTCTCGAACCCGGCCTCCTTCAGCGCGTAGGCGGCGTGGACGCAGCAATAGTCGAACTCGATGCCCTGGCCGATGCGGTTCGGCCCGCCGCCGAGGATCGCGACCTTGCGCCGCGCGGTCGGCCGGCTCTCGCAGGAGGGCGCGCCGAAGCCGCCCTCATAGGTCGAGTACATGTAGGGGGTGTCGGAGTCGAACTCCGCCGCGCAGGTGTCGATGCGCTTGTAGACCGGCCGCACGCCGAGCCGGTCGCGCAGCGCCGCGACATCCGCTTCGGGCAGGCCCGCGAGCTGGCCGAGCCGGCGGTCGGAGAAGCCGAGCGCCTTGAGCCGGCGCAGCGCCACTGCGTCGCGCGGCAGCCCGCCCTCCCGCACCGCGGCCTCGGCCTGCACCAGGCGGGCGATCTCGCGCAGGAACCAGGGATCGAAGCGGCAGGCGGCGTGGATGTCCTCGAGCGGCACGCCGGCCCGCATCGCCTGCGCCGCCATCAGCACGCGGTCGGGCTTGGGCGTCGCCAGCGCGGCATGGAAGGCCTCCGCGCTGCCATCGCCGGGCGGCGCCACCTCGTCGAGGCCCGACAGGCCGGTCTCCAGGGAGCGGAGCCCCTTCTGCAGCGCCTCGGCGAAGCTGCGGCCGATCGCCATCGCCTCGCCCACGCTCTTCATGCT
>DASQVL010000615.1:0-5874 GCA_035640795.1 Crenalkalicoccus sp.
GGCGGCATCCTGACCGGCCAGGGCGGAAGGCGGGAGGGCGCGGTGGAGGCCATGGCGAAGTCGGTCGCCCGCTCCATGGGGACCCAGGTCGGCCGGCAGATCACCCAGGCGGTGCTGCGCGGCGTGCTGGGCTCGATCAGCAAGCGGTAGGCGTGAGCAAACGGCAGCGGGCAGCCTTGGCGCCCGCGCCGGGCACGCCAACACGGCGTCGGGCGTGTCCTCGACCGGCGCGTCCGCAGGACGTCGCGCAAGGCCGGCTGCCCGCGCATCATCGTCTCATACCGGGCCCATGAAGTGCTGACGCACGTCGTGCCTCAAGCGCAGGTGCGGCCTCGGCCGGCTTCGCCCGCCCGGCGCGGCGACCAGCCAAAGCTTTGATTTACGGGTCGCCCGGCCTATCTCCCGCGGACAGGCCGGGCGACGTCGCCCCCGCACCTCCGGACCCGCATGACCGACACCCCGTCCGAGCAGATCCGCAACTTCGCGATCATCGCCCATATCGACCACGGGAAATCCACCCTGGCGGACCGGCTGATCCAGGCCACCGGCGCCCTCTCCGACCGCGAGATGAAGGAGCAGGTGCTGGACAACATGGAGCTGGAGCGCGAACGCGGCATCACCATCAAGGCGCAGACCGTGCGGCTCCGCTACCGGGCGAAGGACGGGCGCGACTACGCGCTGAACCTGATGGACACGCCGGGCCATGTGGACTTCGCCTACGAGGTCTCGCGGAGCCTCGCCGCCTGCGAGGGCTCGCTGCTCGTCGTGGATGCCTCCCAGGGCGTGGAGGCGCAGACCCTGGCGAATGTCTACCAGGCGATCGAGGCGGGGCATGAGATCGTCCCCGTGCTCAACAAGATCGACCTGCCGGCCGCCGAGCCGGATCGCGTGAAGCAGCAGATCGAGGACGTGATCGGCCTGCCCGCCGAGGACGCGGTGCTGATCAGCGCCAAGACCGGGCTCAACATCGAGGGCGTGCTGGAGGCGATCGTGACCCGCCTGCCTCCGCCCAAGGGCGACCCCGCGGCGCCGCTCAAGGCGCTGCTGGTGGACAGCTGGTACGACCCCTATCTCGGCGTCGTCGTGCTGGTGCGGGTGAAGGACGGGCACCTGAAGAAGGGCCAGCGCATCCGCATGATGTCGAACGGCGCCGCGCACACGGTGGAGCAGGTCGGCGTCTTCACTCCGAAGATGGTGCCGGTGGACGGGCTCGGGCCGGGCGAGATGGGCTACGTCACCGCCGCCATCAAGACGGTCGCCGACACCAATGTGGGCGACACCATCACCGATGACCGCTACCCCGCGAGCGAGGCGCTGCCGGGCTTCAAGCCTTCCATCCCGGTGGTCTGGTGCGGCCTGTACCCGGTGGACGCGGACGATTTCGAGAAGCTGCGCGAGAGCCTGGCCAAGCTGCGACTGAACGACGCCTCCTTCCACTACGAGCCGGAGACCTCCGCCGCGCTCGGCTTCGGCTTCCGCTGCGGCTTCCTCGGCCTGCTGCACCTCGAGATCGTGCAGGAGCGGCTGGCCCGCGAGTTCGACCTGGAGCTGATCGCGACCGCGCCCTCCGTGGTCTACCGCATCCGCAGGACGAATGGCGAGTGGATCGAGCTGCACAACCCGGCCGACATGCCGGACGGCTCAGTGGTGGACGTGATCGAGGAGCCCTGGATCAAGGCGACGATCTTCGTGCCCGACGACTACCTCGGCAATGTGCTGACGCTGTGCAACGAGCGGCGCGGCCAGCAGGCGGAGCTGACCTATGTCGGCACGCGGGCGATGGCGGTGTACCGCCTGCCGCTGAACGAGGTGGTGTTCGACTTCTACGACCGCCTCAAATCCGTCTCCCGCGGCTATGCCAGCTTCGACTACGCGATGGACGGCTATGCCGAGAGCGACCTGGTGAAAATCAGCATCCTGGTGAACAACGAGCCGGTGGACGCGCTGGCCTTCATGGCGCACCGGAGCGCGGCCGAGAAGCGCGGCCGGCAGATCTGCGAGAAGCTGAAGGAGCTGATCCCCCGCCAGCTCTTCAAGATCCCGATCCAGGCGGCGATCGGCGGCCGCGTGATCGCGCGGGAGACGATCAGCGCGCTGTCCAAGGACGTGACGGCGAAGTGCTATGGCGGCGACATCACCCGCAAGCGCAAGCTGCTCGAGAAGCAGAAGGAGGGCAAGAAGCGCATGCGGCAGTTCGGCAAGGTGGAGATCCCGCAGAGCGCCTTCATCGCCGCGCTGAAGATGGATGCGTGACCCGGGCTATCCGCTCACCCGGGCGTGCATCGCCCGGCAATGCGCGACGAGGTTCGGACAGGAGTCCACGAAGGCCTTGAGCGGCGTCTCGATCGGGTAGGACCAGATGTTGGCGAGGAAGCCGTAGAGGCCGGCATCCAGGCTGCGCGGCGCCGGCCCGAAGACGAAGCCTTCCTCCGGCACCAGCCGCGCCAGCACCTCGAGATCGGCGAGGCCCCGGGCGTAGGCGGCGTCCGGCTCGTAGCGCCCGATGCCCTGGTGGTGGTAGCGGGTGAAGTTGTACTGCCGCGCCCCCTCCAGCAGTGCCGCGGCGTCCTCTCGCGGCACGGCGCCCAGCAGCGCCTGGCGGAACTGCGGCCAGTAGCGGTCGTCCTTCCAGCGCGAATAGGACATGACCCAGTAGAGGTCGTCCAGCGCGCGGCGGACCAGCAGGTCCGTATCGCGCTGCGCCGCGGTGAGCTCCTCGTCGATGGCAAGCCCGCGCGTGCGGATCAGGTGCGCGATGATGGTGTCGCTGTCGCCGACCGCCACGCCGTCGTCGAGGATGTAGGGAAGCTGCCCGCGCGGCGCGGCGGAAACGTCCAGCACGTGCTCGTGCCGGAAGTCGAGGCCTGCGAGGCGCAGGAAGGCGAAGACCTTCAGGCCGTAGGGGTTGTTGTCGGCCAGGCCGAACAGGCCGGGATAGGAGACCAGGGTCAGCATGCGGCGGCTCCCGCGCGGCGGCCGACGGGCTGGCTGGTGTCCCGATTCCGAAGTTCGCCGCCGAAGCAGCGAACTTCGCGGGCAGGGCACTAGCGCATCGGCGCGCCGACGCCTTCCTGCCGGGTGATCCCGGTGGTGCTCGGGTTGACCGCGGTCGGCGCGCCGGCGCCGAGATTGCCCATGCCGCCGGTGTTCGCGCGCTCGATCCCCTGGACGCCCGGGTTCACCGCGGTGGGCGCCGGGTTCTGCACGCCGGCATTGGCGCCGCTCTGCGCGTTCTGCAGCTGATACTGCCGGAGTTCTCCCTGCAACGTGCCCGGGGTGTAGGGGATCGGGCTCGCCTGGCGCGGCGGCTGCGACTCGCAGGCGCCGAGGCAGGTGGTGGCGAGGAGCAGGCCTCCCAGGATGCGCGTGGACGTCATCTCGTTCCCCTCCATGTCAGCCTGTGGCACGCAACCCACCGAACCCGCCCGCGCCGCGGGCCACCGGGCGCCCCGTCGCCGCCTGGTGCGGGACGGGCACAGCCCGGTTCTCGGCCGCCTCGGAGGGCGGCATCGGTGTCACTCCGCGGTAAGACGCAGCCGGGTGGCAGTCAACGAAACGGTTCGCGACAGGCATCACGTGTCCGAAGGGTCGAGGGCGGGCGCGCCGCCACGGTCCGCACCCGCCGGCCCGCGCCGGGTCCCGACGGCGGCGCGATGGCGTTCGTTGCGCCTTGACTTGGCGCCGGCCGGATCGGCAGAAGCGGAGGGAGACGCCAAGGCCGGAGGCCGCAAGGCGCCGCACCTGCCGGGAGACGCTCGTGTACAAGATTGCCCGCCGGGCCCTCTTCGCCCTGGCCGTGCTCGGCCTCGCCGCCGGGCCCGCTGCTGCCCAGACCTACCCCGACCACACCATCACCATCATCGTGCCCTTCTCCGCCGGCGGGCCGACCGACACGGTGACGCGCCTGGTCGCCGAGGCGATGGGCCGCGACCTGAACCAGACCGTGGTGGTGGAGAATGCGGGCGGCGCCGGCGGCACCATCGGCGCGCAGCGCGTGGCCCAGGCCAGGCCCGATGGCTACACCTTGCTGCTGCACCACATCGGCATGGCGACGGCGCCCACGCTCTACCGCCGCCTGCCCTACGACCCGGTCGGCGGTTTCGAGACCGTCGGCCTCGTCACCGAGGTGCCGATGACCCTGGTGGCGCGCAAGGACTTCCCCGCGAACACGCTGGCCGAGGCGGTGGCGGTCATCAAGAAGCAAGGCGAGAAGCTGAACTACGCCAATGCCGGCATCGGTGCGGCCAGCCATCTCTGCGGTCTGCTGCTGATGAAGGCGGTCGACACGGCGATGACGACCGTGCCCTTCCGCGGCACCGGCCCGGCGATGCAGGAGCTGCTGTCGGGCCGCATCGACCTGATGTGCGACCAGAGCACCAACACGACGGAGCAGATCAAGTCGGGCGCGGTGCGCGCCTATGCCGCGACGACCGAGCAGCGGATCCCCGCGTTGCCCGATGTGCCGACCTCGAAGGAGGCGGGGCTGCCGGAATTCGCGGTGACGGTGTGGCACGGGCTCTACGCGCCGAAGGGCACGCCGCCCGAGGTCACGCAGCGCCTCTCCCGCGCGCTGCAGGCGGCGCTGCGCGACCCGCAGCTGATCCGGCGCTTCGCGGAGCTGGGCACGGCGCCGGTGGCGGCCGAGATGGCGACGCCGGAGGCGCATCGGCGCTTCTGGATGGCGGACATCGCGAAGTGGCGGCCGATCATCCAGGCGGCCGGGCAGTACGCGGACTGATACCGAAGTCATCAAGTTCTGACCTGCGCGGCCGGCGAAGCCGGCCGAGGCCGCGCCAGGCGGCGCGGAGTCCCGGGGGAAGTTCCCCTCCCCCCGGGCGACCTCGCTCAGGCCTTCGGGAAGCCGTAGAGCTCCGCCGGGTTGTCCACCAGCACGCGCCGCCGCGCCGCCTCGTCCGGCACGCAGGCGGCCAGCAGGTCGAACAGCAGCGCGTCGTCCGGCTTGTCGTTGGCCGCCTCGGTCGGGTGCGGCCAGTCGCTGCCCCACACGCAGCGCGCCGGGTTGGCCGCATAAAGCGCCCGCGCCACCGCCACGCTGTCGGCATAGCTCGGCGGGCCCACCCTGGTGTCCATGTAGAGGCCGGACAGCTTCGCCCAGCCCTTGCCGGACTCCAGCATCCGCCGCACCACGGCGAAGCCCGGATGCTCCAACCCGGCCGGCTGCGGTATCCGGCCGCGATGGTCGAAGACCACCGGGACGGGCAGGCGCTGGATCAGCGCGTCGGCATCGGCGATCTGGTCGCCCGTCATGTGCAGCTGCACGTGCCAGCCCATCGGGGCGACCCGCTTGGAGAGCGGCTCCAGCATCTCGATCGTGGTCGCCCCGGCCTGGATCAGGTTGAAGCGGATGCCGCGCACCCCCGCCTCGTTCAGCCGTCGCAGCCCGGCATCGGTCACGGAGGTGTCCACCACCGCCACCATGCGGGTCCGCTCCGGCCCCAGCACCTGCACCAGGCGCAGATAGGCGTCGTTGTTGGTGCCGTAGGTGGAAGGCTGCACCAGCACCATGCGCGTGGTGCCAATGCGGCGCTGCAGCGCCCGGTAATCCTCGACCGAGGCGGCGGGCGGCGTCAGCACCGCGTTGGCCGCCGCCGGGAAGCCGTCGTCATAGATGTGGAAATGGCAGTCTGTGGCGTTGGCGGGGGCCGCGGTGCGCGGCGCCTCGGTGCCGCTCGACCAGCGGACGGCGTGCTGGGCCTGGGCGGGGCTGGCGAGGCCGGCGCCGGCCGCGGCCACGGTGGCGGCGGCACGCAGCACGGCGCGCCGCTCGGGCTGGGTCAGGGTCATGGTTTCCTCCCGCGTGCCGGGACTGGCGCGCGCGGGAAGGCTACCCCGAGCTACCAGCGGCGCCAGCCC
>DASQVL010000616.1:0-3441 GCA_035640795.1 Crenalkalicoccus sp.
GGCGGAGTCGCGCCGGCCATGTCGGCGGCGCGAAGGCGAGCCAGGCCAGCACGGCCGCCGCGGGAAAGACCGCAAGGTAGTTGGTGAAGGCGGCGAGCCCCCCGGCCAGCCCGGCCAGCGCCGCCAGCCCCGTCGCCCTCCGCCCGCCGCGCTCTCGCCGCCAGGCCGCGAGCGCCGCCAGGGCGCACAGCGCGATCATGAGGTGGGCGAGCGCGAAGCCCCGGGCGATCTGGCCGGTATAGGCGAAGCCGTAGGCGAGCGCCGTTACCAGCCCGACCACCAGCGGCGGCAGCCCGGCACGCCAGGCCGCCACCATCCAGGCGAGCAGCGCGCCGAGCGCACAGAGGATGCTGAGCCCGCGCAGCGCCAGCGCCCCGTCGCCCGCGAGCCGCCGCCACAGGCCGAGGGCCCAGAAGTAGAGCGGCGGATGCACGTCGGTGCTCCGCAGAAGCTGCGCGGTGGTCAGCGGGCCGGCATGCAGCCGGAAGGGGGCGGCGGCCTCCGCGGGCGTGAAGACGGCGCTGGACCAGTCCGGGCGGGCGATGCCGCCGGTGACGAAAATGGAGTAACTTTCATCGTATTCCGCGCTACGAAAAGCTGCCGCCGCAAGAAGCAGCCCCGCAGCGACCGGCAAGACCAGTGCCACGGCCCTCCATGGAAACCGGTCACTTACCTGAGTAATCGGTTCGTTCTGCATGCCTTCGCTTCGCGCATCCGCCGGATGTGAGGACCCCAGATTTGCCCGCTGCGCTAGACATAAGACATGGAGCGCACGCATTCATTACCAGGGTTGAATTTTCCCCCACCGATCTTGTCGGTGGTGGTTCCCGTTTTCAACGAGGAGCCGGTCATCGAGCAGTTTCACGCCCGCCTCGCGGCGGTCATGCGCCGGCTCGACTTGCGGTGGGAAGTTGTCTACGTGGATGATGGCTCGCGCGACGGTAGCATGGACCTGTTGCTGCAGCTGCATGCGCGGTGCCCCGAAGTCGTCGTGCTCGGCCTGAGCCGGAATTTCGGCAAGGAGGCGGCGATGACCGCCGGCCTCGACCGGGCCGGGGGCGAGGCCGTCATCGTCATCGACGCCGACCTGCAGGACCCGCCGGAACTGATCCCGGACCTCATCGCGGGCTGGCGGGAGGGGTTTGACGTGGTCTACGCCCAGCGCCGGGTGCGGGAGGGGGAGACTTGGCTGAAGCGCGCCACGGCCGCCGCCTTCTATCGCGTCATGCAGCGCGTCGGCGGGTCGGTGCACCTGCCGGCCAACACCGGGGATTTCCGGCTGATGAGCCGGCGCGCGCTCGACGCGCTGCTGCAGCTGCGCGAGCGGCACCGCTTCATGAAGGGGCTGTTCGCCTGGGTGGGCTTCCCCTCGAAGGCGGTGCTCTACGACCGGGCGCCGCGCGCCGCGGGCACCACCAAGTGGAACTACTGGCGGCTCTGGAACCTCTCGCTCGAGGGCATCAGCAGCTACACCATCTGGCCGCTCAAGGCGGCGACCTATATCGGCCTGCTCACCGCCCTCGGCGCCATGGTCTATGGCGGGCAGGTGATCGTGAAGACGCTGATCCTCGGCAACGGGGTGCCGGGCTATCCCAGTCTGATGGCAGTGATCCTGTTCCTCGGCGGGGTGCAGCTCACCACGCTCGGCATCATCGGCGAGTATCTCGGCCGCGTCTTCAACGAGACCAAGGGCCGGCCCCTCTATATCGTCGAGCGCCACCTCCCCGCGGGGAGCGCGGCGCCGGAGCGCGTCCCGTCCCCGGCCTGGCGGGAGGGCGCCGGCGCGACCTGGATGGAGGAGCAGGCGGCGCGCTGAGCGCCGGCCCCCGCCCCCGGCGCCGCCCGCCCGGCTGGACAAGCCCGGTCATTCGCGCCACAGAGGCCGGCCTGACTGCCTGCCCGGAGCACCGCCATGGCCTCGGCGTTCGACCGCATCGCCGACATCATCGCCGAGACGAGCGACGTGGAGCGCGACAAGATCACGCCGGACAGCCATGTGATCGACGACCTCGGCATCGACAGCCTGGACTTCCTCGACATCGTCTTCGCCATCGACAAGGCCTTCGGCGTGAAGGTGCCGGTGGAGCAGTGGACGCAGGAGGTCAACAACGGCAACGCGCCGGCCGAGCAGTACTTCGTGATGAAGAACCTGGCCGCGCGCATCGACGAGCTGGTCGCCGCCAAGGCTGCCAGCGCCTGAGCCGGGGGGCGGCGCCCGCCACCGATGCGCCTCGAATACTTCCGCATGCTGGACCGCGTCACCGCGCTCTCGGCCGATCACCTCTCGGCCGAGGCCGAGGTGCCGGAGGCGAGCCCGGTCTTCGAGGGCCACTTCCCCGGCCACCCGCTGGTCCCGGGCGTGCTGCTGGTGGAGACCATGGCGCAGGCGGCGGGCTACCTGCTGCTGGCGCGCGGCGCCTTCACCCGCATGCCCTTCCTGGCCGCAGTGCGGGAGGCGAAGCTGCGCAGCTTCGTGGGACCGGGCGCCGCACTGGAGGTGGAGGCGCGGCTCGTGCATGACGGCTCCGGCTACGCCATCGCCGCCGGGCGGATCGCAAGCGACGGCCGCCGCGTGGCCGAGGCCGAGCTGACGCTGCGCACCCTGCCCTTCCCGACGCCCGAATTCGCCGCCGCCATGCGCGCGGAGGCGGCGCGGCTTGGCATCGCCGGCGCCGCCGCGTGATGCAGCCGGTCTGGATCACCGGGCTCGGCCTCGTTTCCTCGCTCGGCGAGGGGGCAGCGCCGCACGCGGCCGCGCTCGCCGACCCGACCGCGCGCCCGGTGCTGGACGAGGCCAGCTTCGCGCCCTTCCCCATCCACCCCATGCCGTTGCTCGACCTCGACCGGCAGATCCCGAAGAAGGGCGACCAACGCCAGATGGAGCCCTGGCAGCGCCTCGGCACCTATGCGGCGGGCCTCGCGCTGGACGATGCGGGGGCGCGCGGCCTGGTTGGCGACATGCATCTGGTGGTCGCCGCCGGCGGCGGGGAACGCGACGTGCTGCTGGACGAGGCGATCATCGCCGAGCTTGCCGCCCTGCCCCCCGAGCAGGCCGGGCCGCTGCTGAACGCGCGGCTGGCCGGCGGACTGCGGCCGACGCTGTTCCTGGCGCAGCTCTCCAACCTGCTCGCTGGCAACATCTCCATCGTGCACGGCGTCACCGGCTCCTCCCGCACCCTGATGGGCGAGGAATCGGCCGCCGCGGACGCGGTGCGGATTGCCGCTTCCCGTCTGGCGGAGGGACGCGGCGGCATCGCCCTGGTGGGCGGCGCCTACATCGGCGGGCGGTGGGACATGCTGCTGGTCTATGGCCTCGGCGGCGCGCTGTGGCGCAGGGCCTGGGCGCCCGTCGCGGCGCGCGCCCCGGAGGGCGGGGCCGTGTTCGGCACCGCCGCCGCCTTCCTGGTGCTGGAGACGGAGGCGCATGCCCGGGCCCGCGGC
>DASQVL010000617.1:0-2995 GCA_035640795.1 Crenalkalicoccus sp.
GCTGCCAGGCCAGCACCCCGATCACCATGGCCAGCACGGCAAGCTGCGCCACCAGCCCCTCCCAGGTCGCGGAGGGTCCGAACTCGGCGATCCCCTCCGGCAGGCCGTTCGGCGTGAAGCCGACCAGCAACTGCTGCTGGAATTCCGTGATCGCGGCGCCCACCAGCTTCACCGCCATCAGCAGCAGGAAGACCGAGGTCGCCAGGAAGAGCGGCCGGAGCGGCAGCCGCACCACGGCCCGCGTCACCACGCGCCACAGCACGGCGAGTCCCACGGCGCCCACCGCGAGCCCGACCAGCAGGCCCGCCATGCCGCCGTCCTGGCCGAGCGCCGCCAGGAACAGCGCCGTCTCCGCACCCTCCCGGAACACGGCGAGGAAGCCGATGGCGCCGATCGCCAGCGCCACGCGCCGGGAGGCGAGGGCCTGCTCCGCCTGCCGCTTCAGCGAGGCGGTCCAGGCGCGCGGATCGGCGCGCAGCCAGAGCCAGCCGCCGGTCCACAACATGCAGGCCGCGGCGGCGAGGCAGGTGATGCCCTCCACCACGTCGTCATGGTCGCCACCATGCCAGGCGATGTAGCCGCCGGCGGCGAGGATGCTGGCGAGCAGACCGAACCCTGCCCCGCCATGCAGCGCGACGACCCGTTCGGGCGCGGCGCGGCGCAGCACGGCGCCCAGGGCGGCGAGGACCAGGATGGCCTCCAGCCCCTCCCGCAGCAGGATCAGGGCCGATTGGCTGGCGAGGGCGAGGGACATGGTCACCTGCGAATGCGAATGGCTCGCAATTGATAGCGCACCGGGAGCGGCCGTAAAGGGGTTCAGCCCAGCGGCGAGGCCATGAAATTCGCATCGTACTCTGCCCGCAGCGCCTCATAGGCGGCGCGGACGGGGGCGGCGCCGTGCTGGCGTTCCAGCCGCCGGACGGTGAAGTGGGCCGTCGCGATCGCGCGGAAGTGCTCGAGGAAGGCAAGGTTCACCGCGGCGCCGGCGGCGGCGCCGGCCAGCGGCACCGCCTGGGCGGAGAGCTTGAAGGCGACCGGCAGGCCGAAGCGGGCCGCGATGGTGGCCAGGAAGCGCGGGACCAGCAGGCCGACGCCGCGGCCGGCCGCCGCCCGCAGCGCCTCCGCCAGCGCCAGGCGGAGGGCGAAATAGCCGGATTCGGCGGAATCGTCCGCCGGGTCCCGCCCGCCGAGGGCGAACACCTTCAGGCATTCCACCTGCGCCGCGGGATTCGACAGGTCCTCTCCCTGCTCGGCCGCGATGGCGGCGATCTGGCGCAGCAGCAGGGCGGTGGAGACCGGGAGTTCGAGCAGCGTGCCCGGCAGGCCGAGTGCGCCGCCGGCGACGCCGGACGCCGCGACCATGCCGCGATGCATCCAGCGCTGCGGCAGCGGGCCTTCCTCCCGCCCCGGCCTGGTCCGCAGCGCGGCGGAGAGGGCGAAGGTGATGGAGCGCTGCACCGCGGCATCAACCAGCCGCCGCACCGGGGCGGGCAGGTTGCGCCGCAGCGCCTCCACCGAGCTGCCGACCAGGCCGGCGAGGCGGATGGGGAGGGAGACGCCCTCCAGCACCTCCACGGCGCGGCGCAGCTCCTCGCGCGCCGGCTCGGGCAGGTCGGCGGGGGCGGGAAGGTCGGCGGTCTCGCTCATCGGCAGGCGAACGCGGGGGCGGGGATGGTGTTCACGCGCCACGCGGTCGTCCATACGGATGTTATAACTGCCCCTACAGGATGTACCGGCTGAGATCCGCGCTGCTCGCCAGCGGCGCCACCTTCTCCTGCACATAGGCGGCGTTCACCGCGACCGTCTCGCCCGGCCGGTCGCTCGCGGTGAAGCTGATCTCCTCGAGCAGCCGCTCCAGCACCGTCGCCAGGCGCCGCGCGCCGATGTTCTCCACCTTCGCGTTGATGTCGGTCGCGAGGTCGGCGATCGCGTCCACCGCATCCCCCGCGATGTCGAGCGTCACGCCCTCGGTCCCGAGCAGCGCCACATACTGCTTGATCAGGCTGTGCTCGGGCTCGGTCAGGATGCGGCGCAAATCGTCGCGCGTCAGCGCCGAGAGCTCGACCCGGATCGGCAGCCGCCCCTGCAGCTCGGGCAGCAGGTCGGAGGGCTTGGCGAGGTGGAAGGCGCCGGAGGCGATGAACAGCACGTGGTCCGTCTTCACCGGGCCATGCTTCGTGGTCACCGTCGTGCCCTCGATCAGCGGCAGCAGGTCGCGCTGCACGCCCTCCCGGCTGACATCGCCGCCGCGGAAGCCGCCGCCGGCGCCGTCCCCGGCGCCACGGGCGCAGATCTTGTCGATCTCGTCGACGAAGACGATGCCGTTGTTCTCGGCATTGGCGACCGCGTCGCGGGTCAGCTGCTCCTGGTCGGTCAGCTTGTCGGCCTCGTCGCGGATCAGCGCCTCCCGCGCCGAGGCGACGGTCATGCGGCGCGGCTTGGTGCGGCCGCCAAACATCTTGCCCAGCATCTCCTGCATGTTCTGCAGCTGCGCGCCCTGCGCGCCGGGCAGGTCGATCATCCCGATCGGCAGGCCGCCGGCGGGCTCGGCCACCTGCACCTCCACCTCGCGCGTCTCCATCTGGCCTTCGCGCAGCAGGCGGCGGAACTTCATGCGCGTCTCGCCGGAGGCGCCGTCGCCCACCAGGGCCGTCACCAGCCGCTCTTCCGCCGCGAGCTCCGCCTTCGCCTGCACCGCGCGGCGCGCCTGCTCGCGCGTCTGGGTGATCGAGACCTCGACCAGATCGCGGACGATGCTCTCGACGTCGCGGCCGACATAGCCGACCTCGGTGAACTTCGTCGCCTCCACCTTCAGGAAGGGGGCGCTGGCGAGCTTCGCGAGGCGCCGCGCGATCTCCGTCTTGCCGCAGCCGGTGGGCCCGATCATCAGGATGTTCTTCGGCACCACCTCCTCGCGCAGCCCCTCGGGCAGCTGCTGGCGGCGCCAGCGGTTGCGCAGCGCGATGGCGACCGCGCGCTTGGCGTCGTGCTGGCC
>DASQVL010000618.1:0-3318 GCA_035640795.1 Crenalkalicoccus sp.
GCCAGCGCCGCCGCCGCGGCGGGGAGCCCAAGCGCGAGGCTCAGCAACTCCGCGTCATCCTCGCGCCAGATGGCTCGATTCGTGCCCGGCCCGGTCGAATCCGTCTCGCCCTGCCGGAGGCCGGCGGTCTAGCGTCCGCAGCCACCCCATGACGCGGAGCCCGGATGCTGCGCCTCGCCCCCGCCCTGACCGCCCTGCTGCTCGCCATGCTCCTCGGCGCCTGTGCCAGTCGAGGCACGCAATCCGCCGACGTCACCGACCCGAGCGACCCGCTGGAACCCACCAACCGCCGCATCCTCGCCTTCAACCTCAGGGTGGATGATTGCTGCATCAAGCCGGTTGCCAAAGCCTACCGGGACAACGTGCCGGAATGGGGGCGGACGCGCATCCGCAACGTCGTCCACAACATCGAGGAACCGACCTATGTGGTGAACGACCTGCTGCAAGGCCGGCCGGTCGCCGCCGGCACCAGCTTCATGCGTTTCGTGATCAACTCGACCCTCGGCCTCGCCGGCATGTTCGACCTGCAGCCGATCGGCGGGCCGCCGCGCAAGCCCTCCGATTTCGGCATGACGCTCTACCGCTGGGGGGCGTCGAGCGGGCCCTACCTGATGATCCCGATCTTCGGGCCCTCCGACGTGCGCGACTTCGGCGGCACGGTGGTGGACGGCTTCGTCAACCCGATCTCCTGGGCGATGCCCTTCTACGGCAACATCGCCCGCGGCACGGTGAACGGGCTCGACCTCCGCGCCCAGAACATCGAGACGCTGGACGCGCTGCGCGCCGACAGCCTGGACTTCTACGCCCGCCTCCGCAGCGTCTGGCAGCAGCAGCGGGACGCCGAGCTCTCCCAGGTGAAGCCCGGGGGTGGCGGCGAGAACCTCGACATCCTGCAGGACCCGAACGCCCCCAACCTGACCGGGAGGCCCAGGTGAAGCCCGGGGTGGCGGCGAGAACCTCGACAACCCGCAGGACCCGAACGCCCCCAACCTGACCGGGAGGCGCTGAGGAGGCTTGCGCCGCCGGCCGTTGCGGGGCAGACGGGGAGGCCCGCTCCCCGAACCGTGACCGCAGCCGGAACCCGCGATGCAGGTCTACCTGCCGATCGCCGAGATGTCGGTGAACGCTTGGCTCGTCGTCGGCATCGGCTTCGGCGTCGGCTGGCTCTCCGGCCTGTTCGGCGTGGGCGGCGGCTTCCTGCTCACGCCGCTGCTGATCCTGATCGGCATCCCCTCGCCGGTCGCCGTCGCCTCGGGGGCCAACCAGACCCTCGGCGCCTCGGTCTCCGGCCTGATCGCGCAGTGGCGGCGCGGCAATGTGGACGCGAAGATGGGGGGGGTGCTGCTGGCCGGCGGCCTCGCCGGCTCGACGCTCGGCGTGCAGATCTTCGCGCTGCTGCGCCGGATCGGCCAGGTGGACCTCGCCGTCTCGCTCTTCTACGTCGTCGTCCTCGGCACGGTCGGCGTGCTGATGGTGCTGGAGAGCCTGCGCGCCATGCTGCACCGGCGGCGCGCCGTGCCGCGCCGGCTGCACGAGCATCTCTGGGCGCACGGCCTGCCCCTCCGGATGCGGTTCCGCCGCTCCCGCCTCTACATCTCCGCCGTCCCGCCGCTCCTGGTCGGCTTCGGCATCGGCGTGCTCTCCGCCATCATGGGGGTGGGCGGCGGCTTCATGCTGGTGCCGGCCATGATCTACCTGATCGGCATGCCGACCTCGATCGTCATCGGCACCTCGCTGTTCCAGGTGGTGTTCGTGGCCGCCAGCGTGACGCTCCTGCAGGCGGTCCAGCTGCACACGGTGGACCTGCTGCTGACGGCGCTGCTGCTCGCGGGCGGCGTCGCCGGCGCGCAGTTCGGCGCCGCCCTCGGCGCCCGGCTGCGCGGGGAGGAGACGCGGGCGCTGCTCGGCGCCCTCGTGCTCGCGGTCGCGGTCAGCCTGCTCTGGGGCCTGGCGCGGCGGCCGGAGACGCTGTTCACCGTGGCGACGGCGCTGTGATACCGGCGTACGTTTGTGTTGACACACAAACGACCTCAGGCGCCGGCGCGGCCTCCGGCCGCCTGGCTGCGCGGCAATGGCCGCGGCGGCCATCCGGCCGCCCAGACTGTTTCGCAGGCTGCAGGCCAGGATTTAGGGAAGGCGGTATGGGGCGGGCCGCGCGCGCTGCCCTGCTGCTGCTCCTCGCCCTGCTCCCGCTCCCCGCCGCGGCGCAGGAGGCGCCGCTGGTCGCCGCCCTCTCCCAGTCCGCGGTCGAGGTGAGCACCGGCTTCACCGGCGCCTCGCTGCTCGTCTTCGGCGCGACCGGGGAGCCGATCGGGCCGGGCGCGGACGAGGTGCTGGTGGTGGTGCGCGGGCCGACGCGGCCGGTCACGGTGCGGCGCAAGGTGCGGGCGCTCGGCCTGATCTGGGTGAACGGCCCGGCGGCCACCTTCGAAAACGTGCCGGGCTTCTATGCCATCGCCGGCACCCGCCCGGCCTGGCAGCTGCTGCCGGAGGCGGCGCGCCAGGCGAACGGGCTCGGCCTCGATGCCCTGCCGCTCTCCAGCACCGGCGCCAGCGGCCCCGCCTTCCGCGCCGCGCTGCTGGCGCTGGAGCGCGGTTCGGGCCGGTGGCTCGAGGATGCCTTGCCGGTCGAGATCGAGGGGGCGCGGCTGTTCCATGTGCGGGTGGACCTGCCGGCCTCCGTGCCGACCGGCGAGTACGAGGTGCAGGTGCTGCTGGTCCGCTCCCGCCGCCTGGCCGCGCAGGTGGAGCTTGGCTTCTATGTGGAGCGGGTGGGGGTGGCGGACCGGATCGCCACCGTCGCCGAGGACGAGCCGCTGCTCTACGGTATCGGCTGCGTGCTGCTCGCCGCACTCGCCGGCTGGTTCGGCAGCGTGCTGTTCCGGAGGGGCTGATGCCCGAGGCAACGGAGGAGGAGCGGGACGCACCGGCGCGGCGCGACCGCGTCTTCCTGGTGGTGGTGGATGACAGCCCGGAGCGCGAGGTGGCACTGAAATTCGCCTGCCTGCGCGCGCGGAAGAGCGGCGGGCGCGTGGCGCTGCTGCGCGTGGTGGAACCGGAAGGCCTGGTGGAGTGGGCCGGCGTCGGCGCGATGCTGGAGGAGGAGCGGCGGCAGGAGGCGGAGACGCTGCTCTCCGGCCTTGCCGCGCAGGTGAAGGAGATGACCGGCGGCGTGCCCATGCTGCTGATCCGGGAGGGCGAGCCGCGGGAGGAGCTGCTGGCGCTGATCGAGGAGGATCCGCGCATCTCCATCCTGGTGCTGGCGGCGGCGCCGGGGGGGCATGGGCCGGGGCCGCTGATCACCGCGCTGACGGGGAG
>DASQVL010000619.1:0-2115 GCA_035640795.1 Crenalkalicoccus sp.
ATGGCGGCCGCGCTGCGCTCCGCCCCCTCGCGGTTCCGCCTTGTGTGGACGGCGATCGCCGTGCCTGGGCCGGCGAGCGCGCGGCAGGCGGCGGCGCCGATGCCGCTCGCCGCGCCGGTCACCAGGATCCTGCGCTCCGCCATGCCCGCCCCCGCCGCCTGCCGCAGCATGGGGCGGCGCGGTGCTCAGGAACAGACCGGGGATGTGGCGGTGCCGGGGATGCGGACGCAGTTGGTGCCGACCGGGCTCGGCCGCTCATAGGCACAGGCGCCGAGGGCGAAGGCGAGCAGCAGGGGCAGGAGGCGGCGCATGCTTCGGTCTCCCCGGGGAGCCCGGCCGCACCGCCCGCTCTGGCGGCCCCGCGCCGGGCCGGTTAGCCTGCGATCGGCCTGAGTGTGCACGCCGAAGCCGGGCACATCCAGGCCGCGAATCGCTGGTCCAAGTCAACTGGACGGGCTTCCCAGGGCCGAGGCCGATGCACCGCCGCCTGATGCTGACCGCGCCGCTCGCCGCCCCGCTGCTCCTCGCCGCTGCCGAGGCGGGGGCGCAATCGGCGAAGCTCACCACCGAGGAGTTCATGGTGCCCTCCGGCGATGCGGGGATCGAGCTGTTCCTGCGCAACAAGCGGCCGGAGCAGAGCATCCCCGCGCGGCCGGACCGCACCCTGCTCTTCGTCCATGGCGCGACCTACCCGGCGAGCACGGCCTTCGACCTGCCGCTCGGCGGCCTCTCCTGGATGGACTACATCGCCGGCCGCGGCTTCGACGTCTGGCTGATGGACCTGCGCGGCTATGGCCGCAGCACCCGCCCGCCGGAGATGGCGCAGCCGCCGGAGGCGAACCCGCCGCTGGTGCGCGGCGAGCAGGCGGTGGCGGACATCGCCGCGGCGGCGGCCTTCATCCGGGAGCGGCGGGGAGTGCCGCGGATCGTGGTGATGGGCTGGTCCTGGGGCACCTCGCTGGCGGCCCGCTACGCGGCCGACAACCCGAAGCTGCTCGAGCGGCTGGTGCTCTATGCTCCGGTCTGGATCCGCACGACGCCGAGCCTGACCGATACCGGCCAGCCGCTCGGCGCCTACCGCACGGTCACCCAGGCCCAGGCGAAGGAGCGCTGGCTGACCGGGGTGCCGGAGGAGCGCAAGGCCGGGCTGATCCCGCCCGGCTGGTTCGAGCACTGGGCCGGCGTGACCTGGGCCACGGATCCGGTCGGGTCCCAGCGCAACCCGCCGGTGCTGCGCGCGCCGAACGGCGTGGTGCAGGACGGGCGCGAGTACTGGTCGGCCGGCAAGCCCTTCTACGACCCGGCAATGATCACCGCGCCGACCCTGCTGGTGCTGGCGGAATGGGATCGCGATACGCCGCCCTACATGGCGAGCACGCTGTTCCCGCTGCTCACCAACTCCCCCGGCAAGCGCCTGGTGATGCTCGCCGAGGGCACCCACCAGATCTGCCTGGAGCGCAACCGCGGCGCGCTGTTCCAGGCGGTGCAGGTCTTCCTGGAGGAGGCGGTCGGCTGATGCGCGGCGTTCTCATGCTGGCCGGGCTGCTGGCGGCCTCGGCCGCGGCGGCCCAGACCGTGCCGGCGCCGGTCCCGGTGCCCGGGCCGCCCTACGATCCCACGGTGCGCATCACCAATCGCGGGCGCACGGCGATCAACGAGGTCTATGTCGCCTCGGCCGGGGTGAACGAGTGGGGGGAGGACCGGCTGGGCAAGGGCTCGCTGCGCAACGGGCAGAGCGTGGTGGTGAAGCTGCCGGCGAACCAGTGCGTGAACGATGTGCGCATCGTCTTCGACGGCGGCGAGGCGAAGGAGCGGCGGCGGGTGAACACCTGCAGCGAGAACGAGCTGGTGTTCCCGTGAGGGGGAGCGCCTTCAGTCCCCGTTGAGGCGATCGGCCAGCAGCGGCCCAAGGTCGCGCGCCGTAAGCAGGACGCGCAGGCCACGGCTTCGGCCGCGAACCGATCCACGCTCGGCCGACGGCACGGGATCGTCCATGCGGCGATGATTTGGCGGCATGAACCGCTGCGGAAAGGACCGCGCCCCGCGCGTTGACAGCCCCGGCCGGCGGGCGCCACCTCCCGGGCAGGGAGGACGTGCCATGGCCGGAGCCGACCA
>DASQVL010000620.1:0-2517 GCA_035640795.1 Crenalkalicoccus sp.
CCGCGGCGTCGCCACGCGGCTGCGCACCGCCCAGGGCCGCAGCGCCGCCAGCCAGCGCTGGCTCGAGCGGCAGCTGAACGACCCCTATGTGCGCGCGGCGCGGGAGCAGGGTCTCCGCAGCCGCGCCGCCTTCAAGCTGGATGAGCTCGACCAGCGCTTCCGGCTGCTGCGCCCGGGGGCGCGCGTCGTGGATCTCGGGGCGGCGCCGGGCGGCTGGACGCAGGTGGCGGCGCGGCGCGTGGGGGAGCGCGGGCGGGTGGTGGCGCTCGACCTGCTGCCGATGGACCCGGTGCCGGGGGCGACGGTCCTGCAGGGGGATTTCCAGGATGCAGCGGCGGAAGCTGCCGTGATTGCGGCGCTGGACGGGCCGGCGGACCTGGTGCTGTCGGACATGGCGCCGAACACCACCGGCCATGCGGCGACGGACCACCTGCGGATCATGGCACTGGCCGAGCTGGCGCTGGACTTCGCGCTGCGCGTGCTGGCGCCGGGCGGCGCCTTCGTGGCCAAGGTGTTCCAGGGCGGCAGCGAGCGGGCGCTGCTGGAGATTCTGAAGCGGCGGTTTGCCGTGGTGCGGCATGCGAAGCCGCCGGCGAGCCGGAAGGACAGCGCGGAGCTCTATGTCGTGGCGACGGGGTTCCGGGGGGTGGAGGCGTAGGTTGCCCTTGGGGGAGGAAGGGAACGTCGCCTTCGGCGACCCCCCAAGACCCCACCATCCTTTTTTTGATCCTTTCTCCTTGGCGCTTGCCCGGTTCGGTTGGAAGACTCCCGGCCAGGGCCGGGCCGCCCTCGTACCTTCACCCTCAGGTCACGCGCCCACGGCTTGCCGCGGTGCGCGCCGCAGGCGTATGGGGACGCGCCAAGGTCGCGGATCGTCGCGCGCCCCGCCCGCAGCGGAAGGTCCCCCATGGCACTCGATTCCCCTCTGGATCGCAGCCGCATCGAAGAGGCGTTCGCCTTCGACGACGTGCTGCTGGTGCCCGCCTACTCCACCGTGCTGCCGGCCGAGACCGATACGCGCACGCGCCTGACGCGGGAGATCGCCCTCAACGTCCCCCTCGCCGCCGCCGCGATGGACACGGTGACCGAGGCGCCGATGGCGATCGCCATGGCCCAGGCCGGCGGCATCGGCGTGATCCACAAGAACATGGCGCCGCAGGAGCAGGCGGCGCAGGTCCGCCGGGTCAAGAAGTTCGAATCGGGCATGGTGGTGAACCCGGTCACCATCTTCCCCGACCAGACCCTCGCCGATGTGCGCGCCATCCAGGACAGCCACCGCATCAGCGGCATCCCGGTGGTGGAGCGCGGGCCGAACAACGTGCCCGGCCGCCTGGTCGGCATCATCACCAACCGCGACGTCCGCTTCGCCTCCGACCCCAATACCCGCGTCTATGAGCTGATGACGCGGGAGAACCTGGTCACCGCAAGCGCCGAGGTGACGCCCGAGCAGGCGCGTGCCCTGCTGCACCGCCACCGGATCGAGAAGCTCCTGGTGGTGGACGAGGCCGGGCGCTGCGTCGGGCTCGTCACCGTGAAGGACATGGAGAAGGCGCAGGCCCACCCCTCCGCCGTGAAGGACGCCATGGGCCGGCTCCGCGTCGCCGCCGCGACCGGGGTGGGGGAGGACGGGCTCCGCCGCGTCGAGGCGCTGGTCGCGGCCGAGGTGGACGTGGTGGTGGTGGACACCGCGCATGGCCATTCCGGCGGCGTTCTGGCGACGGTCGAGCGCATCAAGCGCCTGTCCAACTCCGTTCAGGTGGTGGCCGGCAACGTCGCCACGCCGGAAGGCGTGCGCGCCCTGATCGAGGCCGGGGCGGATGCCGTGAAGATCGGCATCGGCCCTGGCTCCATTTGCACCACGCGCATCGTGGCCGGGGTCGGCGTCCCCCAGCTCACCGCCGTCCTCGAATGCGCCGCCGCGGCGCATGAGGCCGGGGTGCCGGGCATTGCCGATGGCGGCATCCGGAGCTCGGGGGACGTCGCCAAGGCGGTCGCCGCCGGCGCCGACTGCGTGATGATGGGCAGCCTCTTCGCCGGCACGGATGAGGCGCCGGGCGAGGTCTTCCTCTACCAGGGCCGCTCCTACAAATCCTACCGCGGCATGGGCTCGATCGGCGCCATGGCGCGCGGCAGCGCCGACCGCTACTTCCAGCAGGAGGTGTCCGACCACCTGAAGCTGGTGCCGGAAGGGGTGGAGGGCCGGGTCGGCTACAAGGGCCCGGTCGCCGCGGTGATCCACCAGCTGGTCGGCGGCCTGCGGGCGGCCATGGGCTACACCGGCAACGCGACGATCGCCGAGATGCAGCGCAACTGCCGGTTCCGCCGGATCACCGGCGCGGGGCTGAGGGAGAGCCACGTGCATGACGTGGCGATCACCCGCGAGGCCCCGAATTACCGGCAGGAGGCCTGAGCCGCCCCGCGGCCAGGGCCGCGATTGGCCTAGCTCTCCTCGTCGCCTTCGGTTTACTTGACTGGTTCGAGGATCGGGGCGCCCTGGTTCTTGACGAAGAACACGAC
>DASQVL010000621.1:0-10172 GCA_035640795.1 Crenalkalicoccus sp.
TGGTGGTGACCATGGATACGCCGCCCTTGGTCTATTCGCTGCTGCTCGGAGCGCCGGGCCACAAGCTCGTCCGGCGCGCGATTTTGGGGCCGTCGGGCATCGGCCCGGTGCGGGTCTTCAGCTTCGGCCCTCTGGCCCAGCCAACCGAGGCACGGCGGACGCGCTGGCTGGCGCAGGTGCGCGACCGAGGCAAGCGCATGGGTAGCGCCTTGAGGCGAGATGCCGCACCGCGTGGCGCCATCTTCTGGAGCCGGATCCGCCAGTGCTCGGCCTTGGCCTCGCGCACTCGGTCAGCTGGTGACAGGTAGCAGCAGCCGGCCGGACCATACCGGGAGGAAACGAGTGACGAACAGACGCAGCGTGCTTCGCACAGTGCTCGGCGCGGCGGTGACCGGTGGTGCGGCGACGCTGGCGATGCCAGCAGGTGCCCAGGGGTTTCCCGCGAGACCCGTGAAGATCCTCGTCGGCTTCGCGCCCGGCGGCCCGACCGACGCCGTTGCTCGACTTTTCGCCGAGCGGCTGACGCCTCGGCTGGGGCAGCCCGTCCTGATCGAGAACCTCTCGGGCGCGGGCGGCGATGTGGCAACCCTGCAGATGCTGCGCTAATCGGCGGACGGCTACACCTTGATGTGGGCTGCGAGTGGCCAGTTGCTGTTCACGCCCGTCATGCAGCGGACGCCCCGCATTGACCCGCTGGCAAAGATGGCGCCCATCGCCATGGCTTCGAGTTTTCCTACATCCTCGCCGTAGCTGCGAATGCGCCGTACAAGAGCGTGGCCAGCTTCGTCGAGTTCGCCAGGAAGAACCGTTCCACCACACTGTCCTACGGATCGGCAGGCATTGGCATTGCCAATCACCTATGCGGCGAATGGTTCAACCCGGTGGCGGGGCTGGACCTCAACCATGTGCCCTACCGGGGCGACGCGGCTGCCGTGGTCGACCTGCTTAGCGGAACGCTCCAGATCTGCTTCATCACTCCGACCGTGGGCATGCCCCTGGTCGCAGCGGGCAAGCTGCAGCCGTTCGCCGTTACGAGCCCGACGCGGCAGGAGTTTCTGCCCCAGGTCCCCACCATGCAGGAGGCGGGCTATCCAGGCTTCGTGCTCGAGTTGTTCAACGGCCTGGTCGGCCCGGTCGGGACGCCGGCCGAGATCGTCGCACGCCTGAACCGCGAGGTTAACGAAATCGCAGGCGAGCCGGCGGTGGTCGCCCGTCTGGCTGACATGGGCAGTTGCCCCATGACCATGAGTTCGACCGGGTTCAGCGACTTTCTCCACCAGCAGACTGCACATTGGCGGTCCGTGATTCAGCAGGCCCATATTCCTCTGCTAGACTGAACCGAGCTTCGCAGGCCAGTCCGCAGCAGCGGCACCAACCTGTCGCCCGTAGCGATCCGGCTGCGCGCCGCCGATGCCGCGGAGGCGGCACAGCGACTGATCCGGCCGGATCAGCGCGGCATCAGCGTGTCAGCGACCACCTGGACGAGTTCGAGGAAACAGCGCGTGACAGCATACATCACGCCAGCCAGCACCAGGCCGAGCAAGGACAGTTCCGGCGCCAGCCGATAGCCACCCCACAGCCCAAGCGACAGGATCAGGCCGGCGGCAATGACCGGGATCAGCTTCTGGTGGCGCAGGACGAAGAGGATGGTCGGATAAGTCGGCATGGGGCCTCGTCAGCGGATTTGCCGTCGTGCGGGCAGGGCAGGGGCTGTCACTTGATGCGAGGCCAGGCGACGGCCGGTGAGCGCTTGCGAGGCTGCCAGCAGCGCCGCCTCCAGTGCCCGCCTCGTCCTGCCCTTCGGGCTCAGGTCCAGGTTGCCCTGCGGTCCCATCAGGGTGATGGCGAAGGCGATCCCGTCTGGCCCGACGATCGGCCCGGCCAGGGCGTCGACGCCGAGGCGGCGCTCGCTGCGCGAAGCCAGCACCGTCTGCTCCGTCGCGGCCGCCAGCTCAGCGTTCACCCGGACGCGCAGTTGCTCCGGTGTGGAGTCGCTGCTGACGGCCAGCGTCGCCAGCTCCGCCTCCAGCAGCGGAGCGACCGCCGCGCGCGGCAAATGCGCGGCCCACACCCGCCCGGTGGCGCTGCCCAGCAGCGGCAGCACCACCCCCTCGCGCACCTTCAGCGCGATCTCGTCGGCGCCCTGCATCCAACGAATGACCGTCGGCCCGTTGACCGTCCACGCCGTGGCGTGGGCGTCGTGTCCGGTGGCAGAGGTCACCTCGCGCAGTGCCGCCGTCACCACTTCCAGCTCGTTGATCCGCCCCAGTGCCGCCAGGCCGATCTCCAGTGCCAGAGGACCGAGATCATAGTTGGCGCTGGCCGGGTCCTGCACGACCAGGCCGCAATCGACGAAGCTGACGAGGTAGCGGAACGCCTTGTCCGGCGGCATGCCGGAGCGGGCGGCGATCTCCTTCAGCGGCAGCGGGCCGCCGACCGCGGCCAGCGCCCGCACCACCGCGAGGCCGGTACCGACCGAGCGTATCCCACGCCGCGGTGCCGCCGCGCCGCGCTCAGCAGGCTTCTTCACGGTAGAGGCCGAGCGCCTGCATCGCGGGAATGTCGTTCACCTGGAACAACACCGCCTCCTCGGGGCCGGGGTTGCTGTGGAGATGGGCTGCCCAGGGTGGCACGGCGACGAAGTCACCCTTGCCCCAGCGAAATTCATCGCCGGCCACGATGCTGACGCCGCTGCCCCGTACCACGTAGTACACCACGCTGCCGGTGTGCCGGTGGGCGCGGCCCTGGAAGCCCGGCCGCAGCCGTTGCAGCACGGTGCCGATGGTCGGCAGCGCCGGCCCGCCGCTGGTGGGGTTCTGGTACATCAGCGCGGTATCGTCGAACGGGTCCGTCTCCACCGTCGCCGCGTTGGCCAGCGCCTCTTCCGCCCGCGCCCTGTCATAGCCCAGCATCGGGGAGGACGGCCCCGGCGGCCGGCTGTTCAGCGGCCGCATCAGCGCGCTGCCGTAGCGCATGAAGCTGCCCTGGGCGTGCTGGTTCACCGGCATGCGCGGCGCGGCGCCGGGCTCGAAGAAGGTGGCGTGCATGGCGCGCACCAGCGAGATGTCCAGCACATCGAGCCACACCATCGGCGCATCGCCGCAATGCTCGTGGTCGTGCCACGTCCAGCTGGGCGTCAGCAGCAAATCGCCCTCGTTCATGGCGTACTGCTCGCCTTCCACCGTGGTGTTGGCGCCGCTGCCCTGCATGATGAAGCGCAGCGCGGTCGCGGTGTGCCGGTGCGCGGTGGCGATCTCGCCGGGCAGGATCACCTGGATGCTGCACCAGAAGGTCGGCGTGGTGCCGTAGGGCAGGCCGGGGTTGGTCAGGCGCAGGGTGCGCCGCTGCCCGCCATCCTCAAGCTTCAGGTGGGCGCCGATCTTTTCCATCATCCGTTGCAGCTCCGCCGCCTTCCAGTGGATTGGCTGCATCGAGCTGGCGGGGTCGCGGGTGAACAGCGGCGGATCGCCCGGCTGCGCCACGCGCAGGTGCAGCGCGGCCAGTTCGCCGGAGAGCGCGGCCCGCGCCGCGGCATCGCGCATCGGGGCTTCAGCCATGGGTCGTCTCCCTCCCGCTCAGGCGCCGCGCGCCGTGTCGATGATCGTCGCCGCCGTCCTCGCGTCGGGCGAGGCGTCGCCGCGCCAGGCGACCGTACCGTCCGGCCGCACCAGCACCAGCGCGCGCTCATAGGCCGCCCGCGCCTCCGCGTGGTCCAGCACCTCGACCGCCAGCGGCACCCCCCGCGCGGCGGCTGCCTCGGCCAGCGAAGCGCCATCCGCCACCCCGAAGCTCAACAGCACGAAGCCCCTGCCGAACAGGTCCAGCGTCGAGCGACCCGGCCCGACCCACACATGCGGCGCCCGCGAGCCTGGCCGCGAGGTCTGCACGTAGGTCGTCACCGTGTCCTCCGGCTGTGGCGTGCCGTCGGGCACGATGATGGGCGAGTCCTCGTACATGTACCCAAGGTGGATTCCCGGCGTGAACCACTCGCGCTTCATCAGCGCGGTGTACTCGTCGCCGAACTGCTTGCGCGCCGCGTCGTGCTCCGGCCCGGGCAGGAAGATCTCCGGTGGCGGGGATTTGGTGCGCGGCGTCAGCATGCGCCGCAAGTTGCTGGTCGCCTCGGAGATGTTGCGGCTGGCAATCGGCTGCCGCTCGCTGCCGTAGGTGTCCAGGAGCCGCTTCCCGCCCCAGCCTTGCAGCATCGCCGCCAGCTTCCAGGCCAGGTTCTCTACCTCCTGCAGGCCGGTGTTCATGCCGAAGCCGCCGGTTGGCGAGGTCATGTGGCAGGCATCGCCGCAGATGAACACCCGCCCGCTGCCATAGCTGTCCGCCACCAGCTGCCGCCGCGTCCACGGCATCACCGAGGTGATCTCGAATTCGAACGGCTTGCCCATGGCGCGCTCGATGGCCGCGCGCACCTCGTCTTCGCTGGCGTGCGGCGCGTCGGCGCTGCCCACCAGCGAGAACCGCCAATGGTCGCGCCCGTCGATCGCCACCAGCGTCGCCCAGGTGCCCTGCGGCCCGATGAAGATGTAGCGGTAGGCCGGCGCCTTGTCGTGCAGCTGCTCCAGCCCGGCGCAGCGGAAGATGACGTTGGTGGTGTGCGTCAGCGCCCCTTCGCCGCTCATGCCGATGCCGAGCTGCTTACGCACCATTGAGGCGCCGCCGTCGCAGCCCACCAGGTAGCTGCCCTTCACCTCGGTCTCGGCGCCGCTGCGGACGTCGCGCACGCGGGCCATCACGTGATCGGCATGCTCCTCGAAGCCGATCACCTCGGCTTCGTGGCGCAGCTCCACGCCGGGGAATTGCCGCGCGAAGCGTTGCAGAACCGGGTCGAAGAAATTCTGCGGGCAGCGTTCGCCGCGGCTGCAGGGGCTCTGCGGCAGCGGCCTCTCGTCCTGGAGCGCAGCGAAGGGCTCGCGCCCGAATTCATGCCCGGTGAGGCTGTCCACCCAGGCGCAATCCTGCGGGTAGGCGCGGTTGTAGCCGGCCTGATGCACCCACTCGACAATGCCCCAGCGCCGGCACATCTCCATGCTGCGGACACCCACAAAGTCCATCTTCGGCTGCCCGACCATGCCGTCGGTCTTCTCGAACATGATGGCGTCCTGCCCGCGCCAGCCCAGCTCTCCAGCGAGGCCAAGACCGATGGGCCCGCCGCCGACGATGAGAACGGGAAGCCTGCTCATTGCGGTTCAATCCTGGCGGTTTGGATCATGGTTTGCATCAGCGGCACCTCCTCGCGGATCACCCGCGCCAGCGCGGCGCCGTCGCTGGCCACCAGGTCGAGCGCCTTGGCCCGCACCTGCCGCTCGGCAAAGTTCGGCGCGCGCAGCACCGCGGTCAGGTCGGCGGCCACCTTCCTGATGATGTCGTCCGGTGTGCCGGCGGGCGCGAACAGCGCGTACCAGATGGTGGCGCGCAGATAGCCGAAGCCCTGTTCGGCGGCGGTGGCCACGTGCTGGAACTGCGCCACGCGCTGCGTCCCGGTCACTGCCAGCGCCTTGGCGCGGCCGCCGCGCAGCAGCTCGCCGGCCACGGCGGCGCTGCCGGTGGTCAGCATGACCTCGCCCGCGGTCAGCGCCAGCAGCAGCGGCGAGATGCCGTTGTAGGGCACGTGCAGCAGGTCCAGCCCTGCGCGGCTGTTCAGCGTCTCGAACAGCAGCTGCGGCTGGGTGCCGATGCCGAAGCTGCCATAGGTGAGCTTGCCCGGCTCGCGCCTTGCCAGCGCCACCAGCTCGGCCAGGGTGTTCGCTGGCACCGAGGGGTGCGCCAGCACCAGCTGGTCGCTGCTCACCATCAGCGAGACCGGCGCGAGGTCGCGGTCGGGATCGTAGGGCAGCTGCTTGTAGAGGAAGCGGCCCGAGGTGATGGTCTGGTTGGTGGTGCCGAGCAGCGTGTAGCCATCGGGCGTCGCCCGGGCCACCGCCTCGGTCCCGATGACGCCGCCGGCGCCGGCGCGGTTCTCCACCACCACCGGCTGGCGCCAATGCGCGCTGAGGTCCTGCGCGGCCGCGCGCACCAGGATGTCGATGCCACCACCGGGCGGGAAGGGGATGACGATGCGCACCGGCCGCGCAGGCCAGGACTGCGCACGGGCGGCCGTGGCGACGAAGGGCGCCGCCAGCAGGACGCGCCGGCTCACCATGGCCGCGGCGCCACGGCTTCGGCTTCGCGCACGCTCAGCGTCATGGCGCCGACGCGCTCCAGCTCTATGGTGATGGTGTCGCCCGGCGCGACCGGCCCGACGCCCTCGGGCGTGCCCGAGGCGATGACATCGCCCGGCTGCAGCGTCATCACCGAGGAGACCAGTTCGATCAGCTCGGCGACGCCGACGGTCATCTCGGCGGTGTTGGCGCTCTGCTTCAGTTCGCCGTTTACCCAGAGCCGGTTGGAGAGCACCTGCGGGTCGGGGATTTCGTCGGCGGTCACGATCCAGGGGCCGAGCGGCGTGAAGCTGTCGAAGGATTTGCGGGTCGGCCGCTCCTCGGCCGGGGCGCCGGGCTCCAGGCGCATGGTCAGGTCGATCAGGCAGGAATAGCCGAACACGTAGTCCAGCGCCCGCGCGCGCGGGATGTGGTGGCCACGCTTGCCGACGATGACCGCGAGTTCGGTCTCGTGGTCGAAGCGCCGTGCGCTGCCCTTGGGCAGCACGATGCCGTCATCGGGCCCGACCATCGAGGACGTGGCCTTGAGGAAGAAGCCGATGGTGCGCGCCGAGTTGCCGGCGGTGGTGACGCCGCGGTTGCCGAGCTCGCCGACATGCTTCCGGTAATTGGCCGGCGCGGCGATGATGTTGGAGGTGTAGGGCATCGGCGAGCGCAGCTTCACGCTCGCGCGCGGGATCGGCTGCGCGGCGGCCCGCGCCGCCTCCAACGCCGGGCGCGTGGCTGGCCATTCCGCAATCAGGCGCTGCATGAACACCGGCGGCCAGGGCTGCCCCCAGCCGGGCACGGCGGCGCTCACGTCGAAGAGCGTGTCGCCCTCGACCAGTGCCACCCGGCTGTCGTCATACAGCGCGAGCTTCATGGCCGTACTCCTCCCCTGCCGCGGGCGATGTCATTTGCGCATGTCCAATGCGTAGCACATATACAAACAACGCAGAAGCGCCCTTTTGCGCTCCGGCATGACGAGCCACGGATCGCTAGCGGGCGGTCGCCACGTCGCTGAAGAGCCAGTCCAATTCCGGGTATCGCTCGAGGTTAAGGACGGCGTCCGCGTATGCCTCGGCTCGTTCGCGCGGCAGCATGTCAGCCGTCAGCAGCAGGAATTTCCGGCGCATCTCCGCCGGCGCCAGCGGATTGGTCGGCGAGCCCTTGGCGGACCGGGTCGAGACGCTCTCGACGCTGCCGTCGGCGAGGACGAGGCCGATCCGGCATTCCTCGTAATGCCGCAGGGATTCGTCGGCTTCGACCTGGATAGCGGCCATGAGCCGGTGGATGTCGGCACGGTCGAGGTAGTGGCGCATCTCGTTGCTGTGCGCGGGCAGGATCACGTCCGCCTCTGCCGCCGCGACGGCAGCGCAGTACTGGGTGTGGAACCGGGCCTCGTTCGGCGTTGCGGGTGGCAACGCCTTGACCACGGCCGGGATGATGTGGGCCGGCATGCGGACAGTGATGGCGGCAGTGGCCAACTGCGCCGCACCAAGCCTGGCGCGCAGCCCGGCGATCAGGTCCAGCGCCGCGTGGATGTATCCGCAGCAGGCATGCTGCTTGCGACGCGGCGCCGCAAGGTGCCAGCGCCCGAGAGAGACCACCTCCTTCGGTTCGAACCGCTCGGCGACGGTGTGGAAGTAGCCGCGCGAGCCCTCCAGCAGCAGGCGTGGTCCGGTCAGGCCGCTCGCGGCGTAGTCCACGGCGGCAATGGCTGTGGCGGCCGGAAGCGCCAGAAGGGCGCACCGCCCGCTCTGCTGGCGCGGAGACCAGTAGCACCGAGCGCGCCGCGCCGGCGCCCCCGATGAGCGAGAACGCCTTGCTGCGCGGCGATCGCGCCGGGCTGCTGGGCGCGGTGTTCCAGGAACCCGGTCCACCACAGGGCAGCTCGATCTCGACCTTGCCGCCCGGGGGGCGAATCCGGAGGCGGCGCGCGTCTTTGCCCTCGAAAACGTGGCGGCCGGACTTAGCGCGGTGCCGGCGCTGCGGGTGCGCGTCTCTCGCTTGCTGGCGGTCGCGGCGGCGCTGGAGGGCATGAATCGCGAGGCGGCGGCGCGCCTGGCAGGCATGGATCGCAGACGCTGCGGGACCGGGTGACCCGCTAGAACCGGGGCGGGCCGGCTGGGCTGTCGGACCACAGAGGGCCCGTGCCGGACATCACCCTCATCGCCGAGACCGGCCGCATCCAGTCGTGTTCACTGACCGATTTCGAGTGGGCGCGACCGCTCAATCCATGGTGCGCCGGGTATGACGGCGAGTTTGCGTTTGACCCCGGAGGCGCGCTTGGCCGACCATCGGGCGCCAGGTAACCGAGGGGCACGACGCGTGAGCGCCAGGAGCGCCGCGGTCGCGTCCGGAGAGATCAGGGAGGCGTCGACGGGCGCGCCCGCGGCCCGCACCTGCGGTGTGGCCGCCCTCGTCCCAGCCGGTGCCCCCCGCAGGGGAGGTGACGATGGACTCCATGGCATCGCTGGCCGACATGGCCGCTGAGCTCGCCAGGTCATTCACCGGACAGCTGCTTCGGCCCGCCGACCCGGGCTATGACGAGGCCCGGAGGGTGCACAACGGCCTGATCGACAAGCGGCCCGCGCTCATCGCCCGCTGCCTCGGCGCGGCAGACGTTGTCGACGCCCTGAAGCTGGCGCGCGACCACGGGCTCGAGGTCGCTGTCCGCGGCGGCGGCCACAACGTCGCGGGCCGCGCCACCACCGAGGGCGGCTTGATGGTCGACCTGTCCCTGATGCGGGGCACCCATGTCGATCCGCGGGCGCGCACCGCCCGCGCGCAGGGCGGCGCGACCTGGAGCGGCTTCAACCGAGAGACCCAGCTCCATGGCCTCGCGACCACCGGGGGCGTGGTCTCCTCGACGGGCGTTGCAGGGCTGACGCTCGGCGGCGGCCTCGGCTGGCTCATGGGCAGGCACGGCCTCGCCCTCGACAATCTCCTCTCGGCGGAGGTTGTGCTCGCTGACGGCCGGGTCGTTGTGGCGAGTGAGGGGGAGCATCCCGACCTCTTCTGGGCGCTGCGCGGCGGGGGCGGCAATTTCGGCGTGGTGACAAGCTTCGATTACCGGCTGCATCCGGTCGGTCCGATCGTCACCGGCGGCCTCATCGCCTACCCGTTCGGGGCGGCCTTCGACGTGCTGCGGCACTTCCGCGACATCACGGCCTCGCTCCCCGATGAGCTCATGGTCTTCGCCGGCCTGATCCACGCGGCCGACGGCTCGGGCGAGAAGCTCGCGGCGTTGGTGCTGTGCCATTGCGGCACCGCCGCCGCGGGGGAGGCGGCGGTCGTACCGATCAAGCGCTTCGGCGCACCGGCGCTCGACGCGGTCGGGCCGATGCCGTACGCGCAGCTCAACGCGATGCTGGACGGGGCCTACCCGCGCGGCGCGCTCAACTACTGGAAGTCGAGCTTCCTTTCGGAGCTGAGCGATGATGCGATCCGGACGATGATCGACTGCTTCGCGGCCTGCCCGACGCCGATGGGCCAGCTGCTGATCGAGCATTTCCACGGGGCCGTCACCCGCATCGGCGTCGCGGACACCGCCTTCCCGCACCGCGCCGAGGGCTACAACATGCTCGTGCTCTCGGAGTGGACGGACCCGGCCCGGACCGAGGCCTGCATCGCCTGGGCGCGAGACTCCTTCGCCGCGCTGCGCCCGTACGCGGGCGCCGGCCGCTACGTGAACTACTTCGACGCCGATGAGCGCGGCGACGCGGTCGCCGCCGCCTACGGGCCGAACTACGGGCGCCTGCGGGAGATCAAGGTGAAGTACGATCCGGAGAACGTCTTCCGCCTCAACCAGAACATCCTGCCGACCGCCTGACCGCGCCCGGGGAGACGACGGGCGGTCGGCGCTGGCACCCGCCCGCCCCATGCCGATCTCCCTGACGCCTTTCGGCGGCGCTCCGTCACGGAATAGAGGTCCGTTGTACGGAAAACATGGCGGCATCCGGCAGCGGCCGCAATATGGAAAACAATCTTGTTATGCGGAATTCACCGCCGCGGCGGGCA
>DASQVL010000622.1:0-5017 GCA_035640795.1 Crenalkalicoccus sp.
GAACTGGCGGCTCGCCGCGCCGGAGCTCGGCTTCATGCTGGCCGACAGCGGCGCGGCGCTGCTCCTCGCCACGGCCGAGTGCCGCGCCCTGGCCGAGGCCGCCGCGACCTGCCCGGTGCTGGATGCCGAGGCGGCGTGGCCGGCAGCCGCCCCGCCCGCGCCGGCGGGCAGGGAGGAGGACCCGGTCCTCCTCGTCTACACCTCCGGCACCACCGGCCATCCGAAGGGCGCGGTGCTGGACCAGCGCGCGCTGGCCGCCAATGCGCGGAACAGCGTGGCGATGCACGACCTCTCCGCGACGGACACGGTGCTGACCGTGCTGCCGATGTTCCATGTCGGCGGCCTCAACATCCAGACGACGCCGGCGCTCTCCCTCGGTGCCCGCGTGCTGCTGCATCCGCGCTTCGATGCCGGCGCCTTCCTCGAGGCCTGCGCGCGCGACCGCCCGACGCTCTCCCTGCTGGTGCCGGCCATCATGCGCCTGCTGGTGGAGCATCCGGGCTGGGGTGCCGCCGACCTCTCCTCGCTGCGCGCCGTCGGCGCCGGCTCCTCCGACGTGCCTCTGCCGCTGATCGAGGCCTTCCACGCGCGCGGCGTCCCCGTGCAGCAGATCTATGGCGCGACGGAGAGCGGGCCGATCGCAATCTGCCAGACGCGGGCCGAGGCGCTGGCCGCGCCTGGTTCCATCGGCCGCCCGGCGGCGGAGACCGAGGCGCGCATCGCCCCGCGCACGGGCGAGATCGAGCTGCGCGGCCCGAACATCGCGCGCGGCTACTGGCGCGCGCCGGCGGCGACGGCGGAGGCCTTCCGCGAGGGCTGGTTCCGCACCGGCGATGTCGGCCGCGTGGACGCGGAGGGGCGCTTCTGGTTCACCGACCGGCTGAAGCACGTGATCATCTCCGGCGGCGAGAACATCTACCCCGCCGAGGTGGAGCGCGTGCTGGCGACCGCCCCCGGGGTGCGCGAAGGCGCGGTGTGCGGCCGACCCGATCCGCGCTGGGGGGAGGTGCCGGTCGCCGTGGTGGTGCCAGGCGAGGGCTTCGACCCCGCCGCCGTGCTGCGCCACTTCGAGGGCCGCATCGCCCGTTTCAAGCAGCCGCGCGCGCTGGTGGCGGTGGCGGCGCTGCCGCGCACCGCGCTCGGCAAGGTGGAGCTTGCCGGGTTGCGCGCGCTGGCGCAGGGCTCAAGCCGCGCCGAGCAGCCGCGCGACGAAGGCTGAGAGGTCGCCGCCCGGGAAGCGATGGCCGGGCAGGCCCGCCGCGGCGGCGGCGGCAATGTCGCTCGCCCGGTCGCCGATGAGGAAGGAGCGCGCCTTATCCACCGGATAGGCGGCGAGCAGATCCTCGATCATGCCGGGCGCGGGCTTGCGGCGGCGGCAGTCGCGCCGATAGGCGGGGAGCGGTGCCTCCGGGTGGTGCGGGCAGTATGCGAAGGCGTCCACCCGCGCGCCGGCCTCGGCCAGGCGCTCCGCCATCCAGCGGTGCAGCACGCCGACCTGTGATTCGGGGTAGAGGCCGCGCGCCACGCCGGACTGGTTGGTGATGACGAAGACGAGGAAGCCCGCCTGGTTCAGCAGGCGCACCGCGGCGGCGGCACCCGGCATCCAGCGCACCTCGCGGGGGTCATGCGGGTAGCCGGTGTCCTCGATCAGCACGCCGTCGCGGTCGAGGAAGGCGGCCGGGCGGGGCGCCTCACACATCCACCTCCGCCTCATCCAGCTTCGCCGCATTCTCCTGGATGAACTTGAACCGCAGCTCCGGCTTCCGCCCCATCAGCGCCTCGATCAGCTCGTGCGTCCGCGCGCGCTCCTCGGGCGGCAGCACCACCCGCAGCAGGGTGCGCCGCTTCGGGTCCATCGTCGTCTCCTTGAGGGAGGCCGGCGGCATCTCGCCGAGCCCCTTGAAGCGGCTGACCTCCACCTTCTGGTTCGGCTTGAAGGCGCGCTTCATCAGCCGCTCGCGGTCCGCATCGTCCTTCGCGTAGACCGTCGTGCCGCCCGCGCTCAGCCGGTAGAGCGGCGGCTGGGCGAGGTGCACGCGGCCCTGGCGGACCAGCTCCGGCAGCTCCTTGTAGAAGAAGGTCATGAGCAGGGCGGCGATATGCGCGCCGTCCACGTCGGCATCCGTCATGATGACGATGCGGCCATAGCGCAGCCTGCCGATGTCGAAGCGCTCGCCGACGCCGCAGCCCAGCGCCTCGATCAGGTCCTTGAGCTCCTGGTTCTGCCGCAGCTTGTCGGCGGAGGCCGAGGCGACGTTCAGGATCTTGCCGCGCAGCGGCAGCACCGCCTGGGTCTCGCGGTCGCGCGCCTGCTTGGCGGAGCCGCCGGCGCTGTCGCCCTCCACCAGGAAGAGCTCGGTGCCCTCCGCGCTCTCCCGCGCGCAATCGGCGAGCTTGCCGGGCAGGCGCAGCTTGCGCGTCGCGCTCTTGCGTGGGGTGTCCCTCTGCTCGCGGCGGCGGATGCGCTCCTCGGCACGCTCCATCGCCCAGGCGAGCAGGTTGTCCGCGGTCGCCGGGTCGCCGGCCAGCCAGTGGTCGAACTGGTCGCGCAGCGCGCCTTCCACCAGCCGCGCCGCCTCCGGGCTGGTCAGCTTCTCCTTGGTCTGGCCCTGGAATTGCGGGTCCCGCAGGAAGACCGAGAGCATCCCCGCCATGCCGCCGAACAGGTCCTCGGCGGTGACGTTGGCGGCGGCCTTCTGCTTCTTGAGCTCGCCATAGGCGCGCAGCCCCTTCACCAGCGCGGCGCGGAGCCCGGCCTCATGCGTGCCGCCCTGCGCCGTCGGGATGGTGTTGGCGTAGGTGTTGAGGAAGCCCTCGCCCTGCTCGATCCAGGTGATCGCCCATTCGCAGCGCCCGGCATTCTCGGGGAACTCGGCCTCGCCGGCGAAGGGGGCGGGGACCACGGCGCTGCGGCCCTCGAGCGCCGAGGCGAGGAAGTCCGAGAGCCCGCCCGGGAAGTGCAGCGTCGCCTGTGCCGGCGTCTCGTCCTTGATCAGCGCGGCGTCGCAGGCCCAGCGGATCTCGACGCCGCGGAACAGGTAGGCCTTGGAACGGCAGAGCCGGTAGAGCCGCGCGGGCACGAAGCCGTGCTTGCCGAAGATCTCCGGGTCCGGCTTGAAGCGGATGGTGGTGCCGCGGCGGTTGTGGATCGGGCCCGCATTCTTCAGGCGGGAGAGCGGCCGCCCGCGCTCATAGGCCTGGGTGAAGAGGGTGCGGTCGCGCGCGACCTCCACCTCCAGCCGCTCCGAGAGGGCGTTCACCACGGAACTGCCCACGCCGTGCAGCCCGCCCGAGGTGTCGTAGGCCTTGCCGCTGAACTTGCCGCCCGAATGCAGCGTGGTGAGGATGACCTCGAGCGCCGAGAGCTTCGGGAATTTCGGGTGCGGGTCCACCGGGACGCCGCGGCCGTTGTCGCGGATGGTGAGCCAGTTGCCCGGCTCCAGCGTCACCTCGATGCGGTCGGCATGGCCGGCCACCGCCTCGTCCATGGCGTTGTCCAGGATCTCGGCGGCCAGGTGGTGGAGGGCGGCCTCGTCGGTGCCACCGATATACATGCCGGGGCGGCGGCGGACCGGCTCCAGCCCCTCCAGGACCTCGATGTCCTTGGCGGAATAGGAGGCGGCCTCCGAGGCGCCGCCCTTCGGGGGGCGGCGGCCGCCGAACAGGTCGTTCATGTCTTGTTCCCCTGGTCCTGCCACAATACTCTCCTGCCAGGGGTCGTACAATGCGGACGGCGAGTCGGTCCCGGCCCCGCGCCGGGGAGGGTCCTTCCTATGTTGGGCGGGCCCGGGCCGGCGCCAGCGCCCGCCTCAGCCCGCCGGCCCGCGTCCACGGGCGTGAACGCCCGGGGCATGAGTCTGCTCTACGAACAAGCAACCGGAGCGGTTGCCGCGAGCACAGGCGAGCGGAAATCGCTCTGGTGTCCTGCGCGCTCTGTTCGCTGCTTCAGCAGCGAACGGAGCGGACCAGCAGGCCACTGAAAACAAAGGGTGGTGGACCGAGAACGAAGTCCAAAGGACTTCGGAATCGGGACGCTAGCGCTCGGCCTGCAGGAAGGCCTCGATCATCCAGAGCGCCTTGTCCATTTCGCGCGACCGCTCGGTCAGCAGGTCCGAGGTGTCGGCATCCCCCGCCTCGTCGGTCTGGTTGATGCCCTGGCGCAGGGTCTTCGCCACCTGGGCATAGCGCTCGGTCAGCGCCTTCAGGTGGTCCTCGCCGGCATAGAGGTCGGTCGGGTAGGGCGGCAGGCGGGAGGCCTGCAGGGACTGCGTCGTGCCGTTCGCCGTCGCGCCGAGCTGGACGATGCGCTCCGCCAGCTCGTCGGTGGCCTCCTGCAGCTGGTTGTAGAACCTCTCGAACAGCTCATGCAGGCTGATGAATTTCGGCCCCTTCACGTTCCAATGCGCCTGCCGGGTCGCGTTGTAGAGGTCGATCGTGTCGGTCAGGCAGCCCTGCAGGACGCCGATCGAGACCTTTTTGGCATTGTCCGGCACGTCATTGCGGGTGGGCTGCATGCTTTCCGCCATGGTCGGCTCCTCTCGTTGCGCGGCGTATGTATGCCGCCCGGGGCGGGTGGTCAGCCCTCGGGCCGGTGAAGCTTCCCGGTGAAGCGTCAGGGCGGCACGTTCAGGTAGCGCGCTGCCTCCGGTGGCGTTCCGCCGGTATGCAGCGCCGTGGCCCGCGCGAGTGTGGCGCGGTCGCCCTCGGTCAGCCGTCCCTCCTCGCGCAGATGCTCGGCCCAGGAGGGCACGGCCCAGAGCTCCGTCCAGCGCTCCGGATGCGCCACGTCCTCGTACAGCCGCCAGCTCACCGCGCCGGCACGGCGCCGCACCCGGCGCACCTCCCGCATCGCCGCCAGGAAGGCGTCGCGCTGCGCCGGGTCTATGTGGTAGCGCACGACCTCCAGGACCCGGCCGGAACGGTCGCCGAGCAGGTCGCGCAGCGCCTCGGCCGGCGCCTCCGGCCGCGGCACGGGCGCCGCGGGGGCGATGCCGGCCGGCGCCGTCTCCAGCCGCCA